>NZ_BAABDD010000025.1:0-64540 GCF_039539445.1 Salinactinospora qingdaonensis | reverse complement strand
GTGCCAGCGCATCTGCGCCCTCAACGCCGCGATCTGGCACAACTGGCTCATCGACGCCCCCGTCAAACGCTCCCTGACCGCCTACGACCACTGACCAGCAACAACCATTCCCCATCAACGATCTAGGTGGGCTGACCAAGGCGGATTCTTTGGGTGTCTCCGTTCCCACGAGCAGAGTTACTGTGGCTCCTATGACCTTCCAGATGTGGTGTAGCAGGCGAAACAAACACGAATACGCGGACTGTCTGCAAGGAACCGCCCGAACGCGGTCAAGGAACGCACGATGGATCGTCGGGGCCACCATGGAACGGTGTAAAACATGCCGTTGGGAAGGCGCGTATGCCGCCGGAAAAGACGTGTCGCCAGATGGGTTGACCGCTGAGCTTTACGAGTCCTGGGTCGAGCACAAAACGATTGCCGCTCTCGTGGAGGGCCGCCTGCTGAGCGGAACCTTCCCAGCCACCGAGGTCATCAGGAACCAGGGCTGCATGTGGTGGTCACCTACCGCCGCGACGACGCCGTTGTGCACCGTCACCGTGGACGGCCCCGGGGTGAGCGTGGATGTGAGCGCCGTCCTCACTCATTTGGAGGGGTGCACGCTGCAAGATCGGGCTCTGGTGATCGACGACGTTCTCGACGGCCTGATCGGAAGCGAGTACTACCTGCCGGAATGGCGGGCACAGTGGCACGCGAAGGCAAAAAACGATATGGCCCTGCGCGGCGACGGACCACCGAGCCAGGTGGGGTAAAACGCCCTCAGTCGTCACAATGGGAACATATATTGTCGCTGTCGATATCTTTCGGTGGACATTCGTAACACCGTTCTCCAGCGATGCTTAGGCGTTCCCGCTTTTCCGCTCTCTTCGTCGTGGCACGCTGCGGTTTCACGCCAACTTCTGTTTTACTTACTTTCCGGCTTCCGCGCTTTTCTGCGCTGCCGATGGCGGCTGTGTGGCCTATTGGGCCCGATCGACAGTCGGGGGACCGCTTGCGGCCATGGCCTGTGGGAGTGACACTCACTATGCGTGCCGTGACGGCCGTTGGGCCGAAACGGGCACAGGGCCGACCTTGGTGCTCGGGACTCTCGGCCGGATAACGCGGGCGAGGCAGGACAGGCGCGAGCGCAGGAGGGGGTGCGACTGTCGGAGCCGGCGGGGTGACCGAATTCATCCATTCGATCCTCGGATGCCACCCGTGACCTCCGGAAACCGTTACCGGCTCCCGGAGCGGCGCCCGCTTCGAGGTGAAATCCCACAGGCGAGCCTCCACCCCCAGCGTCCCCTCGGTTCCACCAGGCCCAATGACGGTCAGCGCGGGCAAGCGGCACCACTGTGCACACAAAGATTGACCATTTTAGCGGAGGGGCGGGGACATACCACGGAAAGGTCTGTACCATTTTGGGCGAACCCTTCTGTGCTAGGGGGTTAAGGGGCCGCCAGCGGGATTGGGGTGCGGCCAACACCCAGGTGCCCTGGGCCTCGGGCGCAGGCATGCATGAGCTGCGAGGCCCGGCGCGCCGTTCCCGCCGGCGGGTCCCGAACCCGCCGGCCACCTCATCAACCTTCCCGAACAACGCACCTAGCTCGGGCTCTGTCGCCCGGAGAGCTGTTCCACGATCTTGAGCAGCGCCGAATGGTCCAACGCGCCGTCCCCTTGGGCACACAGCGCGGCCATGAACTGGGCCGCGAGTGCCGCCACCGGGATGGCCACGCCCGCCTCGCGGGCGGCGCTCGTGGCGATACGCATGTCCTTATCGTGCAGTTCGGCTCGGAAGCCTGGCTCGAACCGGCGCTGGCGCATCCCTGCTCCCTTTTGTTCCAGTACTGCGCTGCCCGCCATGCCGCCGCCCAGAACCGACATCGCCGCCTCGGCGTCGACGCCGTGACCTTCGAGGAACACCAGCGCCTCAGCGACAAGCTGGAGGTTACCGGCGACAATGAGCTGGTTGGCGGCCTTGACGGTCTGGCCCGCTCCCGCCGGTCCCACGCGCACGAACGTGGCGCCGACCGCCTCGAACAGCGGCGCGGCGGCTTCGACGTCGGTTTTGGGGCCGCCGACCATGACCGCGAGCTTTCCCGCGATGGCGCCGGACTCGCCACCGCTGACCGGGGCGTCCAAGACGCAGAACCCTCGCTTCTCACCTTCCTGCGCCAGAGCGCGGGCGGTTTCCGGGATGATCGTGCTCATGTCGATCACCAAAGCCCCCTCAGGGGCGGTCGCGAACACGCCGCCCTCGCCCAGCAGGACGGTCTCGACGTCGGGTGAGTCGGGCAGCATAGTGATGACGGCGTCGGCGCCGTCGACGGCCGCAGCGATCGAGCTCGCCGCTTGGCCACCTCGTTGGGCCAGCGCCTGCGCCTTGTGGGGGCTACGGTTGTAGCCGGTGACGTCGAATCCGGCGGAGCTGAGATTGACGGCCATGGGAAGGCCCATGGTGCCGAGCCCGATGAAGGCGACCTTGCTGGGCATCGTGGTTCCTCCTGCTGTCTGCTGTGGTGATGGCTGCTGGGGCAACGGGTGCCCTGCGCCGGGGCAGCGCCGACGCGGCGACGGCCAGGGGGCGATACGCGCTGCCGAGGTGCCGGCGGGGCCGGCCCCGCCGGCACCTCGGCAGCGCGATTCGACGCTGGTGCCAACGCCTGAAACCGCTCAGCGGGGCAGCGCCTCCCCCATCGTGGCAAAGGCGGGCACTGGCCGGTGGGGCCCCCGCCCCGCTGTTGTGTACAGACCACGTCCTCACGTTCCGTGACACGTGGTGGAGTGGGAACACGGTACGTATCAACGAGGGAGTTCGCAGGGCGAGCTTTTCGTATCGCAAAATGAGAAGGCCCGGACTTTCCATGGGAGCCACATCCTTGACACCGTCAGAGACCGCACCCGGCACCGGCGAACCCCGCCCCGGGGGCGTGCAGTCCCTTGACCGCGCCTTCGCACTGCTGGAGATCATGGCCGACACCGGCGGGGAGATCTCGCTGAGCCAACTGGCAGAATCGTCCGGCCTGCCGCTGCCCACGATCCACCGCATCACGCGCACCCTCGTGGACAACGGCTATGTGCGCCAGCTTCCATCACGGCGCTACGCGCTGGGGCCGCGGCTGATCGGGCTGGGGGAGAGCGCGTCGCGCATGCTGGGCACGTGGGCGCGCCCGCACTTGACCCAACTGGTGGAGGATCTCGGCGAAACCGCGAACTTGGCGATGCTCGACGGAGACAAGGCCGTCTACGTGGCCCAGGTGCCCTCACAGCACGCGATGCGGATGTTCACCGAGGTGGGGCGCCGAGTGCTGCCGCATTCGGCGGGAGTGGGCAAGGCGCTGTTGGCGCAACTGCCCGAGAACGAGGCGTTGGCGACCGTGCGGCGCACGGGCATGCCGGCGGCTACCGAACGCACGATCTCCACGCCCGAGTCCTTCGCCGCCGAACTCTCCCGGGTTCGAGAGCGCGGCTATGCGGTCGACGACGGTGAGCAAGAAGTGGGAGTGCGCTGTCTCGCGGTGCCGGTCCTCGGGGGTCCCGCGAGGATGGCGGTGTCGATCTCAGGGCCAGAGTCGCGCATGAGCTGGGCTTTCATAGCCGAGGCCGCGCCAGTGGTGCAACGGGTGGCCGCTGATTTGGCCGCCGACCTCAACCGGCGCAGCCGCCCCTCGGCCGCGCCGGAGTCTTAGAGCTGCTGGTCGAAACCGAGCCGGCGTAGCTGTTTGGGGTCGCGCTGCCAATCTTTGGCCACGCGCACTCGCAGATCCAAGAAGACGCGGCTGCCCAGCAACGCCTCGATCTGACGGCGGGCGCGGGCGCCCACCTCGCGCAGCCGGGCCCCCTTGGTGCCGATGACGATGGCTTTCTGGCTGGAGCGCTCGACGTAGAGCGAGGCGTAGATGTCGATGAGTTCGGAGTTGTCGCGGGGCGTCATCTCATCGACCACGACGGCGATGGAGTGGGGAAGTTCGTCACGGACCCCTTCCAAAGCGGCTTCCCGGACGAGTTCCCCCACCAGCATCTCTTCGGGCTCGTCGGTGAGGTCCCCCTCAGGGTAGAGCGGCGCCCCCGGTGGCAGGTGCTCGCAGAGCACGTCGGTGAGGGTGTCGATCTGGTAGCCGGTCTCGGCCGACACCGGAACGATATCGGCCCATTCTCCCAGCTCGGAGAGGGCCAACAACCGCTGTGTGGTCTGTTCACGGTCGGTGGTGTCGGCCTTGGTGAGAATCGCGACGACCGGAGTGTCACGCTGGGCGGCGAGCTCCTTGGCGATATAGGTGTCACCACGGCCGACGGGCTCGTTGGCGGGCATGCAGAACCCGATGACGTCGACCTCGACCAGTGTCGAGCGCACGAGGCTGTCGAGGCGTTCGCCCAGCAGGGTACGCGGCTTGTGCAGGCCGGGGGTGTCGACGACGATGAGTTGGGAATCGTCGCGATGCACGATGCCTCGGACGGTGCGCCGGGTGGTCTGGGGCCGGTTGCCGGTGATCGCCACCTTCTGGCCCACGAGCGCATTCATCAATGTCGATTTGCCAACGTTGGGTCGGCCGACGAAGCACGTGAATCCGCTACGGAACCCCTCAGGGGCGCGCGGCGAAGCGAGCGGGGTGCCCGACATGTCCAGCTCAAGGTCGTTCATGGGTCTCCACTGCGAGTTCGGGTCAGTCGCGCCTGCTGAGCGTAGGGGTTCCGTCGGGCGCGGCGAGGAGGACATGTCCGGTCTTCATGTCGCGTACGACCGCCAGATCGGTGGGCGAGAGTTCGCTGTTCTCGGTGACCACCACCGCTGCCTCCAAGGTCGCTGCGCCGCTGGAGACGGCCGCGGCGACGGCGGCTTGCAGCGCCGAAAGCTCCAGTGCCGGCAGGGTGACGGTGGTAGCGGTGTAGGTGCGGCCGGTCTCGTCGCGTACGGCGGCTCCCTCTGCGGCCCCGTTGCGGGCTCGGCTGGACCGGGACAGGGTGATGAGTTTGGTGTCCTCGGGGTCGATGTCCTCAGCCCGAGGGGTCGTGTCGCTCACGGTTGTCCTTTCTGGCGGCTGCTGCGACGGGCGGTTCAGTTCTCGGCAGTCTCGGCACCGGTGGCGGATTGGGGCTGTACCGGTTCCGGGAGTCGTTCCACCAGGATCGTCGAGGTACGGCTGCGCGGTCCTGGCGGCTCCTCTGCGGTGAGCCTGAGTCCAGCGTAGACGGCTTGGGAGCCGGTCGTGGGAACCTGACCTAGGGCGTAGGCCAACAGTCCGCCAACAGTCTCGACATCTTCGGCACCGATATCGACATCGAACAGCTCAGCCAGCTCGCCCAAGGGCAGTCGCGCGATGACGCGGGCCCGCTCCGAAGACAAGGACTGCACTGGCGGAATCTCGGTGTCGTACTCGTCGGTGATCTCGCCGACGATCTCCTCGACGATGTCTTCGATGGTGACCAGCCCAGCCGTGCCGCCGTACTCGTCGATGACGACGGCGACGTGAACGCGCTGTTGCTGCATGTCGCGCATCAGCTCGTCGATGGGTTTGGAGTCGGGCACATAGGTGGCCGGGCGCATGATGTGGCCTATGGTGTGTCCGTCGCTGTCGCCCCTGACGGCGTCGTGCTCGGGCAAGGGCCAGTCGGTGTGCAGTCGGGCCGCCATGTCCTTGAGGTAGACGATGCCGACGACGTCGTCCTCGTCCTCGCCGACCACTGGTAGGCGCGAGTAGCCCGAGCGCAGCGCCAGCGACAGCCCCTCGGCGACGTCGATGTCGCGGTCGACGAAGACGATGTCGGTTCGCGGGACCATGATCTCGCGGATGGAGGTGTCGTCGAGCTGGAACACCGAGTGGATCATCCGACGCTCTTGGGGATCGATCGCGTGGCGCTGCTCGGCGAGGTCGACCATGCGCCGCAGCTCGTCCTCACCGGCGAACGGGCCTTCGCGTTCGCCCTTGTCGCGCGGGGTGAAGGCGCGCCCCAGCAGCACCAACATCTGCGCCATGGGACCCAGCACGCGCGTCATCGGATAGATGATGTTGGCGCTGGCCAGCGCGACGACGACGGGGAACTGCCGGCCCAGGATACGGGGCGTGACCCCGATGAGGACGTAGTTGACCAGGATCATCAGCACGGCGGCGAGGGCGACCGAGAGCCACCCGAACCCCAGCCAGTCGATGAAGCCTACGGCCAGGGAAAGAGTGGCCAACACTTCACAGGCCACACGCAGCAGCAGCACCATGTTCAGGTGGCGCGACGGGTCGGCCGCCATGACCTCCAGGCGACGCACCCCCCTGCTTTGGGGGTCAACCAGTTCGTCGACTCCCAAACGGGCGACCCGGGTCAGCGCCACCTCGGCGCTGACAAAGAACGCGGCGATCAGGGAGAGAGCAACGGCACCGCCAAAAGCGACAGCCAACTCGACGGCATCACGGCCGGTGACGGCTACTGCTAAGACCACCGGTAGGGCGCTCCCGGAAGTCATTGCGGCGTGTCCTCGGCCTCTTGCTGCACCAGGCGCCGCCATCCGGTGAGCAACTGGCCCTGGAGGTCAAACATCACCCGATGCTCGTCAGGTTCGGCGTGGTCGTAGCCCAACAGGTGGAGGATGCCGTGGGTGCACAGCATGTCAACCTCGTCTTGGGCGCTGTGGCCGGCCTTGCGGGCCTGCCGCGCCGCCACCTGGGGACAGATGATGACATCGCCCAACATTCCGGGCTCGGACGTGCGGCCCGGCCCGCCCGGCCGCAGGTCGTCCATGGGAAACGACAGCACGTCGGTGGGGCCGGGCTCGTCCATCCAGCGCACGTGCAGATCGGTCATCGGCTCTTCGTCGACGAGCACGATGGACAGTTCCGCGAGTGGGTGAATCCGCATCATGTCCATGACATAGCGGGCTAGCCGGGCGAGACGGGTCTCCTCGGCGGGGACGTCGGACTCGTTCGCGACGTCAATACTCATTGCTCAACGCGCCTTCATCTCGATCGTGAACCCCCGCCACCGGCGGCGCGGTGGCGGGGACGGCTATCCGGCGCCGTTGCCCGAACCGTTGAACGTGGACCGTGACGACCGTGACCACGAACCACTGTGCTGGCGATTGTGCTGCTCGCCGTCCTGTTTCCTCTTGTCGAAGCGCCCGTAGGCGTCGACGATCGCGCTGACCAGCTTGTGCCGGACAACGTCTTGGCTGTCGAGCCGCCGGAAGGCGATGTCGTCGATGCCGTCCAGGATGTGCTGGATCGTACCCAAGCCGCTGTCCTGCCCGCCGGGCAGATCGACCTGGGTGACGTCACCCGTGACCACGACCTTGGAGCCAAACCCCAAGCGGGTGAGGAACATCTTCATCTGCTCCGGCGAGGTGTTCTGCGCTTCGTCGAGGATGATGAAGGAGTCGTTGATGGTGCGGCCACGCATGTAGGCCAGCGGAGCCACCTCGATCGTCCCGGCCGACATGAGCTTTGGGATCGAGTCGGGGTCGAGCATGTCGTGGAGCGCGTCGTAGAGCGGGCGCAGATAAGGATCGATCTTCTCGTAGAGCGTTCCGGGCAGGAATCCGAGACGTTCCCCCGCTTCGACTGCGGGGCGGGTGAGGATGATCCGGTTGACCTGCTTGGCCTGGAGTGCTTTGACCGCTTTAGCCATCGCCAGATAGGTCTTGCCAGTGCCGGCCGGCCCGATACCGAAGACGATGGTGTACTTGTCGATAGCGTCGACGTAACGTTTCTGGTTGAGGGTCTTGGGACGGATGGTGCGCCCCCGTGACGACAGAATGTTCGTCGTCAGCACCTCGGCCGGGCGCTCACCTTCGTCGCTGGGAGCGCGCAGCATGCCCAGCGCGTGGTTAATGGCGTCGGGAGTGATCTGGGTGCCGTCCTTGACGAGTTCCAGCAGCTCTTCGATGAGACGTACCACCAGCGAGGTCTCCTCGGGACGGCCGCTGATGGTGATCTCGTTGCCGCGCACGTGGATGTCGCTGTCGAACGAACGCTCAACGGTCCGCAGCAGCTCATCTCCGGAACCCAGCAGGTTGATCATCATGTGCTCTTCGGGCACAACGACCTTGACCTGAGTGGTGGATTGCGTTGATTCGACCATGGCATGGCCTTGCGGCCGTTCGCCCCTGCCCTTCCAAAACTGGTGGGTTGCTGGTGTGTTCTACGGCGTCACGGTGACAAGCGTGGATAGCTGCTCAGTAGGAGATTCTACCAAGCGGGCCCTGGCCGCCCCTAAGGCTTTTACCTGGTTCCGCCGGTTTCAAAGGCGGCTTAGCCAGGAGGCCACTCCAGGCCACGCCCACCGAGTACGTGCCCGTGTACGTGGAACACGGTCTGGCCAGCGCCTGTTCCCGTGTTGAAGATGAGCCGGTAGCCCGTTTCGGCCACGCCGTCGACCTTGGCCACCTCTTCGGCCTCGCGGGCGATCTCGTCGAGCAGTCCCACATCAGCGTGGGCCGCCTCCGCGGCGGTGGCCACATGCTCGCGGGGCACGATCAACACGTGGGTGGGTGCCTGCGGATTGATGTCGCGAAACGCGATGGTGCGTTCGCCTTCGCGCACGATCTCGGCGGGGACCTCGCCCGCTACGATCTTGCAGAACAGACAGTTGGGTTCCCTCGACGCCACGGCGTCGCCTCCTTGAGTCGCATCACAACGGCGGTCCCCACCCATGATGCCTGAGACGCCCCGATTATCTCGCGTGAGCTGAGGTGCTTGCGAGCGCCATGAGACGCATGAGGGAGAGGTCAATATTGCACGATCTTGGTACCTCCCGTGAAGGTTTTCTCCTACGGTAGATCGCGCAACGACGCTCAACCCACCTGGAAATGACTGCCCATCACCCATCAGTGTCCGCACCCGTGTCGGGCGGAGAGCACGCCGTCCAGCGGCTATTCTGGGTGTCTTGCGCGGTTTTTGCCGCGCTGTCCCACCTTGGCGGGTTGTTCGTTAGCAACGGGCCAGCACGGGACATTCCCGTGCAATCGGGGAGGGAACCGTCCACCTTCTCCCTAGCAGAGGCGTCAGACACCATCACTGAGTGAGAAGAACGGTATGCCCTTTCGTAAACCGGGCGACAAGGGCGCGCGTCCAACTGACGTGACTGAAACCATGGTGGCGAACAGCCCCACGGCGACGGTGACGGTCGGATGGGACGCCGACCAAGCGGTGACCCAGCTATACAGCGCCCACTATCGGCCGCTGGTACGACTCGCCACCTTGCTCGTCCGAGACGCAGCGACCGCGGAGGAAGTCGTACAGGACGCTTTCGTCGCCATGCACGGCGCATGGCGACGGCTTCGCGACCCCAACAAGGCGCTGTCCTATTTACGGCAGTCGGTGGTCAACCGGGCCAGGTCGGTCTTGCGTCACCGCGCCGTCGTTGAAAAGCACGCGCCCAAAGCCCTACCGGACGCTCCCAGCGCCGAGCAGGGAGCCCTTGGCGAACTAGAGCGCACCGCCGTTATCCAGGCGCTGCGTAAACTGCCGAGCCGGCAACGGGAGGCCATCGTTTTGCGTTACTACGGTGATCTCTCCGAAGCCCAGATCGCCGAGGCAATGGGAATCAGCCGCGGCGCAGTCAAGAGCCACACGGCGCGCGGGATCACCGCGCTCCGCTCGGTTCTGGAGCAAACGACATGACCGAACCATTCGACGAAAGCAGCATCGAAGAGCGGCTGCGCGCAATCCTGCGCGAAGAGGCCGACACGGTGCAGCCTTCCCCTGAAGGGCTGGACCGCATCCGCGCACGCACCTCTAGGCGACGGATGGGCTGGTTCGGCATTGCGTGGTTGCGGCCGGCCGCCGCGGTGGCCGCGGCGGCGCTGATCGTGGGCTCGGTGCTCCTGGGCACGCCGCAAATCCGCGACGAGGTGCTCCCCGACAGCTTCGCGCCGGCCGCGGGCTCCTCTGAGACCGCTACCCCCACCGAGGGGAGAGAGCCCTCCACCAGTGAGGCCCCCAGCCCCTCCGAGCGCGACCAGCCCCCCGGGGACTCCGACGACACCGCTCCCCACGCCCCCGCCCCCAACATTCCAGTGGAGCCCGAGAGCAGCGAGGAGAGCACGAGCACAAGCCCCGAGTGCATCACCCCCGGCGCCGACCCCGAGGATCTTCCCGACGAGGTCACGGCATCGCCGCAGGAACGGGAACGCCGCCACATCCCGCTGTGCGAGCCCTCGACAAGCCCCTCCACTAGTGGTTCTGCCAGCCCCGACGACGGTTCGGGCAGCGAGTCCGACTCCACCGACGAAACCCCCACCGACGACAGTTCCGAAGAACCAGCCGGCGAGGCGAGCCCCACCGACGACGCCACCGGCGATGCCGGGGCGAGCGTGCCCGAGAACGACGCGGTCAGCGGGGAACAGTCTTAAGACCGGACCTAGCGCGAGCCGCTACCAGCGACCGCAGCGGGCCTGCACCACCGCCAGGGCCGCGAGTCCGGCGGTCGAGGTACGCAGCACGGTGGGCCCCAACCGGGCCCGCCGTGCACCCACCGCGTCGAAGGCGGCGAGTTCGTCGTCACTGAGCCCACCCTCGGGACCTACAACGAGGACGATGCTGTCGTCGCCCTCACCACGGGGCACAGGCAGGCGCGAGAGCGGCTCGGCGGCCGACTCGTGCAGTACGAGCCCCAGCGTGGCCTTGGCCAGCAGCGCAGCGACGTCAGCCCCAGAGGCGAGTTCGCTCACCTCGGGGAGCCGACTACGCCGCGCCTGCTTGGCCGCTTCCCGAGCGGTGGCGCGCCACTTGGCCAGTGACTTGGTCGCGCGCTCGGCCTTCCATTTGGTGACGCAGCGATCCGCGGCCCACGGGACGATCCCGTCCACGCCGGCCTCAGTCATCACCTCAACCGCCAACTCACCGCGCTCGCTCTTGGGCAGGGCCTGCACAACGGTAAGGCGCGGAGAAGGCGGCGGCTCAGTGCGGCGCTCCCGCACAGCGAACGTGACCACATCCTTACCCACCTGCGAAACCACGCAGCGGGCACGGGTGCCTTCGCCGTCGGCGAGGTCGGCGACCTCGCCGACGGCGAGTCTGCGCACCGTCGCGGCGTGTCGACCCTCACCACCGGTGAGGACGACACTGTCGTGGTCCAGCTCGCCCGGCTCGGTGAGAAAGACCGGGGGCGTCATCACCGGGCGCCGTTGAAGGCGTCCCGCAACCGTGAGAAGAAGTTCCCCTGGCCTGGGCTGAACTTACCCGGAGGCTGGTTCTCCGAGCGCAGTTCGGCGAGCTTGCGAAGCAGCGACTCCTGCTCCTCGTCGAGCTTGGTGGGCGTCTCGACATTGACGTGAATCATCAAATCGCCACGCCCTGGCCCGTTGAGGCGCTTGGTTCCCCGCTCGTTGAGGGTGATCACGTGCCCGGAGTTGGTACCCGGCCGCAGGTCGAGTTCCTCGTTGCCGTCCAGCGTCTCGACGGTCATGGAGACCCCGAGCGCCGCCGCGGTCATGGGAACCGCGATCGTGCAGTGCAGATCGTCACCCTGGCGCTCGAAGATCGGGTGCGGGCGCTGCACGATCTCAAGGAAGATATCGCCGCGTGGCCCGCCGTTGGGACCGACCTCACCCTCGCCGGCGAGCTGGATCTGCGTGCCGTCGTCGACACCGGCCGGAATCTGCACCTTGCGGGTGACCTTCTCGCGGACCCGCCCCTCGCCGGCGCAGTCGGCGCACGGGCTGGGGATGCTCACACCCTGCCCCTCGCACTGCGGACACGGGCGGGTCGTCATGACCTGACCGAGGAAGGACCGGGTGACCTGAGACACCTCTCCGTTGCCCTGGCACATGTCGCAGGTCTCACGCTTGGTGCCCGGGGCCGCACCCTCACCCTGGCAGGTCTCGCACAGGACGGCGGTGGGGAAAGTGATGTCCTTGGTGACCCCGAAAGCCGTCTCGGACAGGTCCAGCTCCACTCGGACCTTGATACTGCGGCCTCGGCGCATCCGGTCGCGCGGGCCACCGCGTCCCCCGGCTTGGCCGCCGAAGAAAGCGTTCATGATGTCGTCGAAGGGGAAGCCGCCGCCGAACCCTCCGGCGCCGCCCGCGCCGCCGCCACCACCGGGCGCGTACGGGTCGGCTCCCATGTCGAACATGCGCCGCTTCTCAGGGTCGGAAAGGACCTCGTATGCCTGAGTGACCTCTTTGAAACGGTCTTGGGTGGCCGAATCCGGGTTCACGTCCGGATGTAGTTCGCGTGCGAGTCGACGATATGCCTTCTTGATCTCGTCCTTGGTCGCGTCGCGACGCACTCCAAGAATCGCGTAGTAGTCTCTGGCCACTTACTGCCCCGCCAAGATCTGACCGACGTACCTTGCCACTGCGCGTACCGCTCCCATCGTTCCCGGGTAATCCATTCGCGTTGGGCCGACCACGCCCAGTTTGGCCAGCGATTGGTCACCGACGCCATAACCCGCGGAGACGATCGAAGTCGACTGTAGTCCTTGGTGAGAGTTTTCCGCGCCGATGCGGACGGTAAGCATAGAAGGATCGCCGGCCTCGCCTAGCAAACGGATGAGGACGACGTTTTCTTCCAACGCTTCGAGTATCTCTCGCAGGCTAGTCGAGAAATCGACCGAGGCGAGGTTGGCCGTGCCACCGAGCACGACCTTTTCCTCGTGCTTCTCCACGAGGCTCTCCAGCAGCACCGAGAGGACGGCAGCCGCCAGGGGACGCTCCTCTGGGGGCAGCCGGGAAGGCAAGTCCGACACAGCCGGGGGAACCTCGGTAAGCCATGTTCCCACAAGCGTCTGATTGAGCAGGAGCCGCAGGTTCTCGACCTCATGCTCCTCAGCGCTCTCCAGCCCGTCGATAACCCTCTGCTCCACCCGCCCGGTATCGGTGATGAGAACCATCATCACCCGCTGGAGGCCAAGCGGTACCAACTCGATGTGCTGCACCGCCGAACGTGTGAGCGACGGGTACTGTACGACCGCCACCTGCCGCGTTAGCTGGGCCAGCAGGCGCACTGTGCGCGTCACGATCTCTTCGAGGTCGACGGCGCCCGAGAGGAACGTCTCAATGGCACGCCGCTCGGCCGTCGACAGGGGTTTGACCGTGGACAGGCGGTCGACGAAAAGACGATAGCCCTTATCCGTGGGAACCCGGCCGGCACTGGTGTGCGGCTGGGTAATGTAGCCCTCTTCTTCGAGGGCCACCATGTCGTTGCGGATGGTCGCCGGCGAGACGCCCAAGGCGTAGCGCTCGCCGAGAGCCTTGGACCCCACGGGCTCGTTCGTGGACACGTAGTCCTCGACGATAGCCCGCAACACCGCGAGTTTTCGATCGTCGAGCACGCGCTCACCTCCTGGCACTCCGTGGTCTCAAGTGCTAAGTCTATGCGGAAGCGTCCAATCCTCCCCTAAAGCGGGCGGATGCGCGAGCACGATGCCATGACAGTTCGGCTCCAAACACTTTCAGTTCACGGCCGTAACGTGAGGCTGAGGGGGCTACTGCCGATAGAATCGCCCACCGTGCGCAGCGATTCCGGGAACAGGTACGGCTCGGACGTGCTCGCGGGCGACTGGCGGCGGCTTCGTAAAGGACGGGTGCGCGAAGTGCCCGCAGAGCGGGAGCTTGTCGTGGAATCAGCCGACGAGGGGTTTTGCGGTGCGGTCGTCGACTGGGACAAGACGACCGTCACCCTGGAGGACCGCCACGGTCGTCGGCGAGTGTTCGACCTCGCGCCCGCGGCGTTTCTGATCGACGGCGAGCCGGTGACCGTAGTCCCCCCAACGACTGCGGCCTCTCCGACTGCCCTGCGCAGCGCCTCGGGATCAATCGCCGTCTCGGGCCTGCGGCCACGTGTGGCCAAAGAGAGCCGCATCTACGTCGAGGGCGTGCACGACGCTGAGTTGGTCGAACGCATCTGGGGGCACGACCTGCGCGTCGAAGGGATCGTGGTGGAGTATTTGGAAGGGGTGGACGTGCTGCCGCAGGTGGTGGCGGAGTTCGCCCCAGGGCCGGAGCGACGGCTCGGCGTCCTCGTCGACCATCTCGTGCCCGGCTCCAAAGAGAGCGCGATCGCCGAACACGTCACCTCCCCCCACGTGCTCGTGGTCGGGCACCCTTTCGTCGACATTTGGGCGGCTGTGAAGCCGGCGGTGGTGGGGATCGATGCCTGGCCCGAGGTTCCCCGCGGCGTGGCGTGGAAGGAGGGGGTGCTGCGTGCCCTTGGCTGGGAGGAGGAGCCCGGGCAGGCGTGGCAGCGCATTCTGGCGGCGGTACGCTCCTATGCCGACCTGCGTCCCGAACTCCTCGGCCGCGTCGAGGAGCTGATCGACTTCGTCACTGCGACCGACCCGGCGTCGCTGAGATGATCCCTGTGACAAGAGCCGACACCGGTCGGCACCACCGCGCGCCCGCGCACGGTGGCCACGTTCGGGGGTGAGGCCCCGAACCCCCGAACGTAGTATCGGCACATCGCAACCGGCACAGCCAAGGGACACCATGAGCGAGACCCCGCCCAACTATCCACCGCCTCCCGAGCAGCCCTCGGAGGAGCAGCCGGGACACGGTTCCACCCCCTCAGGCGGCCAGCCGGCTCCAGGGGCGGCGGACTCCGGCGGACAGCCTGGCTATGGACAGCCGCCACAAGAGAGCGCTCCCCCACCGGCTCAGCCGGGCTACGCTCCCCCACAGCCCCACGAGAGCGGCCCGCAACAGCCGGGCTACGGCCAACCGCAGGGCTACCCCAGCGGGGGCCAACCCGCCTACGGCCACCCCCACCAACCGGGACCACCGCCGCAGCAACCGGGGTATGCTCCCCCGCCCCCACAGCCGGGCTACGGGCAGCCACAGCAGCCGGGGACTCCGCCGCCTCCCGCACCGGGCTACGGCCAACCGCAGGGCTACCCCGCCGGCAGCCAGCCCACCTACGGCCAGCCCTACCAGCAGCCGCCGCAGGGCTACGCCACCGGTGCCCAACCCGCCTACGGCCACCCCCACCAACCCGGTTACGCTCCCCCGCAGCCCTACGAGGGCGCTCCGCCACAGCCGGGCTACGGGCAGCCACAGCAGCCGGGCTACGCTCCCCCACCCCCACAACCGGACTACGGGCAACCGCAGGGCTACCCCACCGGCAGCCAGCCCGCCTACGGCCAGCCCGGATACGGCCACCCCCACCAACCGGGAGATGAGGCGGCTGCGTGGGACACCACGTGGGCGATGATCGCCCACCTGTCCGGGATCATCGTCTCCTGCGTCGGCTGGCTGCCCGCGCTGATCGTGTTCCTGGTCAAAAAGGACCAGTCGGCCTTCGTGCGCCACCACGCGGCTCAGGCGCTGAACTTCCAACTGACCCTGCTGCTGCCCTACGTCCTGGGGTGGGTGGTCTTCCTCGGGCTGGCCGTGTTCGCGCCGGAGCAGTCGCCGATCGGGTCAGCGTTAATCATCCTGGTATGGCTGTTTTCGATCGTCCTGGGTATTCTCGCTTCGGTAGCAGCGACCAGGGGAACGTGGTACCGCTACCCGCTCACGCTCCCGATCGTGAGATAACCCCATCCCCACGCCGGTTCGCCCCGTCTTAGCCCGGGACCGGCGATAGCTGGAGCGCAAGACGTGCGCGGCCGGCGACCTCACCATTCGTGGGCTTCCCACGAGAAAGGCGGACACCGCAATGGGCACCCCTTACCCAGATCCATCCAACGGTGATCAGTATCCCCAAAACGGCGGCCAGGACGGCCAGAACTACCCCGGTGGCTACACTCCCCCACCCGGAGGCGACCCCTACGGCCAGCAGGGCTACCAGGCCCAGCCCCACCCCGGCCAACAGCCCTACCCGGGGCAGCAGCCCCCCTACCCTGGCCAGGCGCCCCAGAGCAGCAGTGACGACAACACGATGGCGCTGCTGGCTCACCTGGGCGGGATTGTGACGAGCTTTGTCGTTCCGCTCGTGCTCTACCTGGTCAAGCGCGACGATGCCTCGCCCTACCTGCGTCACCACATCATGGAGTCGCTGAACTTCCAGATCACGATGTTCATCGCCTACATCGCCTCATGGCTCGTGGCGGGCATCACTTTCGGTTTCCTGGGGTTCTTGCCGTTCGTCGTATGGGTCGTGGTCATAGTCTTTGCCATCCTCGCCACCGTCTCCTCTAGCAAAGGCGAGTGGTACAAGTACCCCTTCGCCCTACGCCTGGTGAAGTAACCCGAGTTCGCGGGGCGGGCGGCCCCGGCCCCCGGTCGCCCCACTCGCGTTCTCCCTTGCTCGCAGCGCGCCCCGCGCGCTTCTCACGAGGCTCAGGTCAAATCGCGCGCCACGGCGTCGGCGAGCAGCCGACCCCGCTGGGTGAGCACGGCGCGGCCCCGCTCGTGGGCGGTGGCTTCCAGCAGCCCTTCGGCGACCGCGCGTTCGGCGCCCTGGCGCCCGGCGGCGTCGAGCAGATCGAGCGGGCACCCCTCCGCGATGCGCAATTCGAGCAGGATGCGCTCGAACCTGCGATCGTCGCTGTCAAGTACTTCCCTTGCTTGCCCGGGGCTGCGGCCGGCTGCCAGGCGGGCGGCGTAGCCGGCCGGGTGTTTCACGTTCCACCACCGGGTTCCCCCGACGTGGCCGTGCGCGCCGGGGCCGACGCCCCACCAGTCGCCGCCGGTCCAGTACAGCAGGTTGTGGCGGCTGCGGGCCGCCGCGCCCCTGGCCCAGTTCGACACCTCATACCAGCCGAAGCCGGCGCGGCTGAGCAGCTCGTCAGCGGCCAGGTAACGGTCGGCCATAGCGTCGTCGTCGGGCGGGGCGAGTTCGCCGCGACGTACGCGGGCCGCGAGCCGGGTGCCCTCTTCGACGATCAGCGAGTAGGCCGAAATGTGGTCAGGGCCGGCCTCGATCGCCGCGCGCACCGAGTCGGTCCAGTCGGTGTCGCTCTCGCCGGGCGTTCCGTAGATGAGATCCAGGTTGACGTGGTCGAACCCGGCCTCGTATGCCCAGGCCACGCACTGCTGTGGCCGGCCGGGCGTGTGGGCGCGCTCCAGCACCGCCAGCACGTGCGGGTGGATGCTTTGCATCCCGAAGGAGATCCGGGTGAAGCCGGCGTCGCGCAACCGCAACAGCGAGTCGCGGTCGACGGTCTCAGGGTTGGCTTCCGTGGTGACCTCGGCGCCGGGTTCCAGACCGAACGTCTCGTCGACGGCGGTGAGGATACGGCCGAGGTCGCCCGGCGACAGCAGAGTAGGGGTGCCGCCGCCGACGAAGACGGTGCTCACCGGCACCTCGGCCGCGCCTAGGACACGGCGGGCGAGGGCGATCTCGGCCACGGCGAGGTCGGCGTAGGTCTCTCGCGAGGCGGTGGCCCGACCGTCGCCGCTGCGCAGCTCGTCAGCGGTGTAGGTGTTGAAGTCGCAGTAGCCGCAGCGGGTCACGCAGAACGGCACGTGGATGTAGCAGCCGAAGGGGCGCGTCCCCACGCCGGCCAGTGCCGCCGCGGGTAGCGCCCCGTCGTCGGGCACGGGGTCGCCGTGAAGCGGGACGGAAGGCATACCTCCAGTGTCGGTGATGGCGGCGACCGAACGTGCCGGAGCGGCTTAGCCGGCTTCGGAGGTACGGGAAACCTGGCGTTGCACTTTCTCGAAGACGCGCTCCCATTCCTGGGCACGTCCAGGGATGTCGAGGATGCGGCGCAGCAGCGCTATGTCGCGCTGGGGTGAGGCCCGGAAGGCGCTGACGAGGTCGATCCCGTGGTCGGGACGGTACTCCACGGTGACGGTGTCGCCGGCGGCGAGGTGGCCGGGCTCGATAACCCGCAGGTAGGCGCCGGTGCGCGCTTCATCAGTGAACCGTTTGACCCAGGCGGGCTCGTCCAGCCAGTTACGGAAGACCGCGCAGGGCACGCGCGGGGAGACGACCTCCAGCAGGGTGGTGCCCACGCGCCAGCGCTCGCCCAACAGCGCGCGGGTCACCTCAAAGCCCTCGATGGTGAGGTTCTCGCCGAACACCCCGTCGCGCAGTGGCCGGCCAAGCTGTTCGGCCCACCAGTCCAGCTCCTCGCGGGCGTAGGCGTAGACGGCTTGGTCGTGGCCGCCGTGGTTCTTTTTGTCGGCTTGCTCGTCGCCGTCGAGCCCCAGCGGGCCAACGGCGACGGGGCCGGAGACGGGCCGTTTGTCGATGGCGGTGCGTCCGAGCTTGCCGGCCCAGTCCGCTTCGGCAATGCGACCGACGTTCACCGATCGCAGGTTTCCGGAATCCATGAGCCGTACGGTAATGCGGTGGCCGCTGGAAAGCGAAGGTGTTTCGGGGCTCGCGGCCGGCTTAGGTGGGTGCGGCTTCGGAGAGTTTGGAACGGGCGGAGCTGGTCGAGCCGCGCACCACAAGCTCGGGATCGAACATGTACTCGGTGCGTGAGGCGGCGTGGCCGGCGATTTCGTCGCACAGGGCGCGTACGGCGGCCAGCGCCATGGCCTGTATCGGCTGGCGCACCGTTGTCAGGGGCGGGTCGGTGAAGGCGACGAGTTGAGAATCGTCATAGCCGACCACGGAGAAGTCGCCGGGCACGCTCAGGCCGCGCTGGCGGGCGGCGCGCACCGCGCCCAACGCCATCAGGTCCGAGCCGCACACCATGGCGGTGACGCCCCGGTCGAGGAGTCGGCCAGCGGCGGCGTGGCCGCCTTCCACGCCGAACAGCGAGAGTTCGACGAACTCGTCGTCATGGACGAGGCCGTTGTCGCTCATGGCCGAGCGGTAGCCTGTCAGTTTGCGCTGGACTGGGACGTAGCGGTAGGGACCGCTGGTGAAACCGATCCGGGTGTGGCCCAAGGCCGCCAGATGGTTGACGGCGAGGTGGCTGGCAACGTAGTCATCGCAGGAGACGAAGGCGGCGGAGATGGATTCGCTGTAACCGTTGACCAAGACGATGGGCAGCCGACGCTCAAGCAGAGCACGGTAGCGGCCATGGTCGGCGGCAGTGTCGGCATGGAGACCCGAGACAAATATCACGCCGGAGACGTTGCGCTCCAGCAGCATCTCGACGTATTCGTCTTCGACGATGCCGCCCGGGGTCTGGGTGCACAGCACAGGGGTGTAGCCGTGCTGTGCCAACGCGCCCTCAGCAGCTTGGGCGAACATGGGGAATATCGGGTTTTCCAACTCGGGCACGACCATGCCGACCAGTCCCGCGGAACGCTGGCGTAGGCGTGCGGGGCGCTCGTAGCCGAGTACGTCGAGTGCGATGAGCACGGCTTTGCGGGTTTCGGCACCGACACCTGGCCTGTCGTTGAGCACGCGGGAGACGGTGGCCTCGCTGACGCCGGCTTGGGTGGCGATATCGGTCAGTCGTGGGCCCATGGGAGCACTCTAATGCAAAGCCGTGCCAACGGCGCGCAAGATATCGATAATCTTACGCAAGGAATTGCAACCTTTAACATCGTCCTTGCGACACGGAGGAAACTCCATGCAACTCACCCCCGACCCTAGCGCGGTGCCCTCCCCACCGGTCGCCCAACAGTGGTGGCGCGACGCTGTGATCTACCAGGTGTACGTGCGCAGCTTCGCCGACGCCAACGGCGACGGTGAGGGAGATCTGGCCGGCATCCGGCAGCGACTGCCCCAACTCGCCTCGCTGGGGGTCGACGCGGTCTGGCTCACCCCCTTCTACGTCTCCCCGTTGGCCGATGGCGGCTACGACGTGGCTGACTACCGCGATGTCGATCCGCGCTTTGGCACCTTGGCCGACTTCGACGCCCTGCTGGCCACAGCCCACGACCTGGGGTTGCGGGTCATCATCGACATCGTCCCCAACCACACGTCGGCCGCCCACCGGTGGTTCCGGGAAGCCGTGGCCGCCGAGCCCGGCGCCCCGGCACGCCAGCGTTACATGTTCCGACCGGGCCGCGGCCCCAACGGCGACAAGCCCCCCAACAACTGGAAGTCGATCTTCGGTGGCCCGGCCTGGACTCGGCTCAAGCGCCCCGACGGCACGCCGGAAGAGTGGTACCTTCACCTGTTCGACGCCGAACAGCCCGACCTCAATTGGAACAACCCCGAGGTCCGCGACGAGTTCGACGACGTCCTGCGGTTCTGGCTCGACCGAGGGGTGGACGGGTTCCGCATCGACGTCGCGCACGGCATGATCAAAGACCCCGACCTGCCCGACATCGCCGAGGGACAGGCGGCCGGTCTACTCGACGGCAACACTTCGCTGCCCTACTTCGACCAGGACGGCGTCCACGAGATCTACCGCCGCTGGCGCGCCATCTGCGACTCCTACCCCGGCCAGCGGGCGATGGTCGCGGAGGCGTGGGTCGAGGATGCGCGGCGGGTGGCCCGCTATCTGCGCCCCGACGAGCTGCACCAAGCGTTCAACTTCGAGTACCTGACCGCACCGTGGCAAGCGGAGAAGCTGCGCAGCGTCATCGACGACTCCCTCAGTGCCAACTCCGACGTGGGTGCACCCACCACCTGGGTGCTGTCCAACCACGACGTGACCCGCCATCCCACCCGGTTCGGTGGAGGCGCCACGGGGGCGCGCCGCTCCCGCGCGGCCACGCTGCTCATGCTGGCCCTGCCCGGCTCGGCCTACCTGTACCAGGGAGAGGAACTGGGACTGCCCGAGGTCACCGACCTGCCCGACGAGGTGCTACAGGACCCCACGTGGCAGCGTTCGGGCGGCGTCGAGCGCGGTAGGGACGGCTGCCGGGTGCCGCTGCCGTGGGAGGGCACGGAGCCGCCCTTCGGCTTCAGCCCCGACGGTGCGCAACCCTGGCTGCCGGTGCCCGGGGAATGGCGCTCGCTCACTCGAAAGGCCCAGCAGGAGGAGCCCGATTCCACCCTGCGCATGTACATGGCGGCGCTGCGGCTGCGTAGGGAGCTGACCGGTCTGGGCGACGGCGAGATGACCTGGCTGGAGGCTCCTGAGCACGTGTTGGCGTTTCGGCGCGACCCTGATGTGGTTTGCGCGGTCAACCTCGGCGAACAAGCCGTGGAGCTGGCGCTGACGGGCGATGTGGTGCTGTCGAGCGCGCCGGTGGAGCAGCACGGCGACACGGTCGTACTGCCGCCGGACACTGCGGTGTGGCTACGCGGCTGACGCCCCGCGGCCTGCCTCACGATCGAGGGCCACGCCCGCGGGGCGTCATCGCTTTGGCGGCTCGGATGCCCGTAGCGGCGTCCGGGCCGCCGCCCAGCATGAGGACAGCGCCAGGAGCTGGTCAGCAGGGCGCTAAAGGTCATGACCGCTCGGGCTTTGGCGGGCACCACCCGACACCGCCGTCTCAGAAAAAAGTTGCAGAAAAAGAAATATTTTTCTTGACTTATAGCGCTATTTCTCCACAACCGGTCCAGGTAGCGAACTCGTCTCGGGGCCACCTAAGTTACGGCGGCGTCGCGCACTGCGTCACCCTAGGGCCATAACCGGACACGCCCGGGGGCGCAGCTACGGTGCGCCCCGGCGGCGCGGAGAACGGGCCACCCTCACCGCTCCACGACTCGGCCGCCGAGGCTACTTGCGCTTGTCGCTGTCGCTGCTGTCGCCGGAGTCGGTGGACAGCGCCGAAATGAACGCCTCTTGGGGCACCTCGACCCGGCCCACCATCTTCATGCGCTTCTTGCCCTCCTTCTGCTTCTCCAGCAGCTTGCGCTTACGGCTAATGTCGCCGCCATAGCACTTGGACAGCACGTCCTTACGGATAGCGCGAATATTCTCCCGGGCGATGATGCGCGAACCGACCGCAGCCTGGATAGGCACCTCGTACTGCTGGCGCGGGATGAGTTCACGCAGCTTCTTGGTCATGTCGACCCCGTAGGTGTAGGCCTTGTCGCGGTGCACGATGGCTGAGAAGGCGTCGACCACCTCGCCCTGCAACAGGATGTCGACCTTGACCAGGTTGGCGACCTGTTCGCCGGAAGGCTCGTAGTCGAGCGAGGCGAACCCCTTGGTGCGGGACTTGAGCTGGTCGAAGAAGTCGAACACGATCTCGGCCAACGGCAGCGTGTAGCGCATCTCGACGCGGTCTTCGGAGAGGTAGTCCATCCCGTCGAGGACCCCACGGCGCCCCTGACACAACTCCATGATCGGCCCGACGAACTCCGCCGGAGCCAGCAGCGTGCCCTTGACCACCGGCTCGTGAACCTCGGCGATCTTGCCGTCGGGGAATTCGCTAGGGTTGGTCACCTCGTGCTCGGTGCCGTCCTCCATGAACACCTGGTAGATCACGTTGGGCGCGGTGGAGATGAGGTCGAGATTGAACTCGCGCTCCAGCCGGGCACGGGTGATCTCCAGATGCAGCAGCCCCAGGAAACCGCAGCGGAAGCCGAAGCCGAGCGCGGCCGAAGTCTCGGGCTCGAACACCAACGCCGCGTCGTTGAGCTGGAGCTTCTCCAATGCGTCACGCAGCACGGGGTAGTCGCTGCCGTCGATGGGGTAGAGCCCAGAGAACACCATGGGCTTGGGATCTTGGTACCCCGGAAGCATCGACGTGGCGCCCTTGTTAGCGGAGGTGATCGTGTCACCGACCCGGGACTGGCGCACGTCCTTGACGCCGGTGATGATGTAGCCCACCTCGCCCACGCTGAGCCCTTCCACCTTGGTGGGCTCAGGCGAGATGACCCCCACTTCCAGCATCTCGTGGGAGGCGCCAGTCGACATCATCTTGATGCGCTCACGGGAGCTCAGTTGACCGTCGACGACACGGATGTAGGTGACAACGCCACGGTAGGTGTCGTAGACGGAGTCGAAGATCATCGCCCGTGCCGGGGCGTCGGCTTCGCCCTCGGGGGGCGGCACCTGCCCCACCAACTCGTTGAGGAGCTCCTCGACACCCTCTCCCGTCTTGGCGCTGACTCTGAGCACATCAGAGTCGTCGCAACCGATGATGCCGGCCAACTCGGCGGCGTACTTGTCGGGTTGGGCCGCGGGCAGGTCGATCTTGTTGAGCACCGGGATGATCGCCAGATCGTTCTCCAGCGCCAGATACAGATTGGCCAGCGTCTGCGCCTCGATGCCCTGGGCCGCGTCGACGAGCAGGATGGCGCCCTCGCAGGCGGCCAGCGAACGGGAGACCTCGTAGCTGAAGTCGACG
Source organism: Salinactinospora qingdaonensis (assembly GCF_039539445.1). Taxonomy (NCBI): domain Bacteria; kingdom Bacillati; phylum Actinomycetota; class Actinomycetes; order Streptosporangiales; family Nocardiopsidaceae; genus Salinactinospora; species Salinactinospora qingdaonensis. The sequence goes on along the minus strand of NZ_BAABDD010000025.1, from coordinate 41,595 downwards.
TGCCCGGGGGTGTCGATGAGGTTCAACACGTAGGTGACGTCGTCAAGAGCCGTGAAGGGCAGCCGTACCGCCTGCGACTTGATGGTGATGCCGCGCTCACGCTCGATGTCCATGCGGTCGAGGTACTGCGCGCGCATCTGGCGGTCCTCGATGATTCCGCTCAGTTGCAGGATGCGGTCGGCCAAGGTCGACTTGCCATGGTCGATGTGCGCGATGATGCAGAAGTTTCGGATCAGCGCAGGATCGGTCCGATTGGGCTGTGGCACCGTGGTCCGTTCACGTTCTCGTGGGGTACGTCTGTGCGTCGTCCCATCGCTCCCGGACGGGAGAATGGGACAGGCGGCAGGTATCAGGCTATGCGACCGGCGGAGTGGAGCGGGAGACCAGGGTGAAGTGGCTGCTCAAAAGGATCGCGGCAGGGCTGGCGGCGGTACTGGTGGTGGCTGTGGGGGCTGCGGTGCTGTTGGGGGCGCAGTTTTCCGGGGAGCAGGCCCCCTGGGCGGCCTCCACTGGCCATGACGGCGTGTGGTTGAGCGGAAGCTGGGTCAACGGCGAACACGCCCCCGAGGAGATCGAGACGGTGCTCGGGCGACTGCGAGAGGGCGGCTTCACCGATGTCTACGTGCATGTCGGTGAGATCGCCCCCGATGGCTCGCTAGACCCGGCCGGCTACGCCGCGGCCGAGCCCTTCCTCAGCCGACTGCGCGCGGAACTGCCCGACGCGCGGGTGCTGGGGTGGATGAGCCATACCGCCGAGAGCTCCTCGCTGGTGGAGGATCAGTTCAACGAAGAGCAGCGCGCCACAATCGCGGCTGCCGCAGCCGCAGTGGTCGACGCGGGATTCGACGGAATCCACTACGCCATCGCCCCCATCACCACCAACGACCCGACACTGCCCGACGTGCTGGAGCGCACACGGGCGGCGATCGGCCCGGAACGGACGCTGTCGGTGCGAGCCCACCCTCTGGAACTGCTCACCGGCATGCGGATGCCGGTGCTGCTGTTCGCGGGCAAGGAAGTGTTCTGGTCGACCGGCTACCTCACGCGGGTGGCCGAGCGGGCCGACACGGTGGTGATCCAGGGCCATGGCACAGGCATGCCGGTGAAGCAGCTCTACGGAGGGTTCATGGTGCGCCAAACCGAACTCGCCTTGGAGAGCGTGCCTGAGGACGTCACCGTGCGTATCGCCGCCCCTGCCTTCGACGACGAGTCGCTCGGGCCGACCTCGAGGGCCGAGACCGTGGCCACCGCCACGAGCGCGGTCCGCATCGGGTTGACCAAGAGCGGCCAGCGACGCGAACGCATGGGGATGGGCCTCTACGTTCTCGACGGTACCGATGACCAGGAGTGGGCGGCGTTTCGGGACAACTGGCTGGTGCCGAAACGCTGACGCCACGCTGGCCCGCCGCCGGCGGGGAGCCATCCCCGCGGCGGACCCGACGCCTCCGGCGCCGGCCGGCGAGCTCGGCGCCGATTCGCGCGAGCCAGAGCCGTCGGACCAGGTGGGGCGCGGGTGGAGAGCAGGGCTCCACTGCCATGCCCACCAGCCGTTTCAGCACCGCCCCGCGCCCTGGAGACGCAACCGGCGGTGACACGGCTGTTGCCCGCAGGTCTTGCCCGCAGGCGGGCCGCCCAGGGTTTCTCGAATCTTCGTTAGACGGCGCTGGTGGGTGTCGAACGGTCCGGCGAATGGCGTGAGCACACGGCATACGGATGCATAATGGAAATCCGTGTCTCGAACGTTCCACGTTCACAGTTGAGCCCTTTGGACTCACACATCTACGTCGTCAGGCGAGTGGTGCTGCCGTAGTTCGGCTGCCTACGTCAGAGCACCCTCAGTCGGCGGCGACCTGAAGTTACTGGAGCACGTTTTCGCATGGCGAACATCAAGCAGCAGGAAAAGCGTAACCGGCAGAACGAGCAGCGCCGGCTGCGCAATAAGTCGGTCAAGTCGTCGCTGAAGACGGCTATCCGCAAGTTCCGCGTAGCCGCAGAGGCTGGGGACGTCGAGCAGGCCGTCATCCTGCAACGTTCCGCCGCGCGCCAGCTCGACAAGGCCGCGAGCAAGGGCGTCATCCACAAGAACCAAGCCGCGAACCGCAAGAGCGCGATCGCCAAGCGTCTGGACAAGCTGCAACAGAAGTCCGCAGCCTAGACAGCGGTTCTGTATGGGGCCGGCCTCCCTTGGGAGGCCGGCCCCATAGTGTTACGGCCGAGTCGGCGAACGCTCCAACCGCCGCCAGCGAACGCAACCATCCAGCGCCCGCGTCATCTCCTCTCACCTCGGAGCGGAGTCGCCCACCCCTTCAGTGCTTTGGTGGGGCTCATTGGTGGACCGCGATCTCGAAGATCTCAGCCGGTGGACGATCCCCGCCTGCGCGGGGCTTCCCCTCCTCTAGCCCCCGGTGCCCTCTGGTGGCTGTGATGCGCTCCTAGAGGACTGCGGGCGACGATGCCTGTCGCACCAGGGGGTTATCCACAGGGGGAGGATCGGGGGCGACGGGGAGCATGTTCGCGACTTAGCGTGATCGACATGTCACTGAAGCGCCGACTCGGTTCCACGGACAGTGCGGGTGTCGCCCTGCGGCGCCTCCAAACCCTCACCCCTTCCACCTCGCCGGCAGCAGCAGAGCACGCCGCGGGCGGCGCTGCCGAGACCGACGAGGCCACAGCCGGTACCGCCGTCGCACCCTCACCCTCTGTACCGGCACAGCGCTCCCCCGGCCGGCACGAAGGATACGACCGGCTTCCTCCTTCCGGCGGCACGGTCGCCGATGCCTCGCCCACGACAGAGCTCCACCAGCGGGGGGAGAACCCCGCCACTACTGCGCTGGGAAACCACCGGGCGGAGCATGCCGGGGACCGTGGCGGGTACCCGGATGGGGAGCCCACCGCCATCCCCGCCCCGCCCTATGCGCTGGACCCGCCCGAAGGGGCGCCGCCGGCGCCGGAACCGCCGGCGCCCGACGCGAACACGCCGACGAGTGGGCGCGAGGGAGCGCGGGGGCGGCAGGACAGGGCGGAGGGGATGGAAGCGCCACCGCCCGGCTACACGCAGGTCACAGCCGAGGGCTCTCATCGAGGGCGGCGGGAACTACTCACCCGTTTCTTTCCCGAGCGCGTGGAATCCCCGCGCCTGGGGGTGGCCGGTGTGCGCACTCTGGCGGCGGTCTGTGTTGTGGCCGTCGCGCTGACGTGCTGGTTCATGGTGCGCGACCGCGCCGAGCCGCAGGCGGCGCCGGTGCGCGGCGCCGATGCGTCACCCTCGGCCTCGGTGTCGGCTGCCGTCGACGCCCCGACCCTCCCAGAGTCACCTGCGCCCTCCACCACAGCGACCGCCACTTCGGTCGTGGTGCACGTGGGTGGGAAAGTGGCCGAACCCGGGCTGGTCACCCTACCGGCAGGGGCGCGCGTGGCCGACGCCATCGAGGCGGCCGGCGGCGTGCTGCCCGACGCCGAGACGGGCCTGCTGAATCTCGCCCGCCCGGTCATCGACGGTGAGCAGGTGCTGGTGGGGCTCCCCTCCCCCAGTCTTGGGCCGCGGCAGGGGCGTGAGGGGCGGCGGCGCGGCCCGCTCGACCTCAACGTGGCGACGCTGCATCAGCTCGACGAACTGCCGGGCGTGGGGCCGGTGCTGGCTGGGCGCATCCTTGACTTTCGCGCGGCCAACGGCGGCTTCGCCTCGGTCGAGCAGTTACGCGACGTCGACGGGATCGGCGAGCGGCGTTACGCCGAACTGAGCGAACTCGTGGTGGTGGGAGGCAGCCGTTGATGCGGTGGGAAGCGGGGCCGTTCGACTTTTCCGAACGGCTGGATCTGCGGCTGGTGGCTCCCGCGGTGGCGACGTGGCTGACCATGCTGGTGCTGCTCGGTGGTTCTGCCGCGAGTGCCGTGGTGGTGGGGGCGGTGCTGGCGGTGTTGGCGGGGCTGGCGCTGGTGGTGGGGCGCGCGAGACGGGAATGGTCGGTGGCGGGTGTGGTCGCGGTGCTGTTGTGTTCGGGCACGGGTGCTTTCGTGGTGGCCGGGCGGTTGGCCACGGTCGAGTCGAGCCCTCTCACGCGGTTGGCCGCGCGAGAGGAGGTGGTTGAGCTGGCGGTGACCATTACCCGCGATCCCCGCGCTCGGGTGGGGCCGGCGGGAGCCGGCGGCCATGAGTACGTGATCGAAGGGCGGACAGCGTGGGTGGAGGTGGCGGGAGAACACGTACGCACCCGAGTGCCTGTGGTGCTGCTGGCTTCGGGTGAGCAGTGGAGCGCGCTGCTGCCGAGCCAACGGGTGCGAGCTCAAGGCACGCTGCTGCAAGCGCGCGACGACGGGTTGGTGGCGGCCCTGGTGCCGGTGCGCGGGCCACCGCGCGAGGTCAGCCCTGCCACAACGGTGCAGGAACTGGCGGGCACGGTGCGGCAACGGCTGCGGGCTGCGTGCGCGGTGCTGCCACAACCGGAGCGGGGACTGCTGCCGGCGATGGTCGTGGGGGATGTCTCCGGCGTAGCGCCACAGACCCGAGAGGAGTTCCGCGCCACCGGCATGACCCACTTGTTAACCGTGTCGGGGGCCAACCTGGCCATCCTCACCGGGACAGTGCTGGCGGTGGCGCGGTGGCTGCGGCTGCCCGTGTGGGCCGCTGTGGGCGGCGGTGCCGTGATGATCCCGGTGTTCGTCGTGGTGGCTCGGCCAGAACCCAGCGTGCTGCGGGCGGCGTTCATGGCAGCGGTGGCGTTGGCCGCGTTGGCCTCGGGACGCTCCCGCTCGGCCGTGGCGGCGCTGGCCGCCTCGGTGCTGGGGCTGCTGCTGTTCGTTCCGGAGTTGGCGCGCTCTTACGGGTTCGCGCTGTCGGTTCTGGCCACGGGCGGGATCGTGGTGCTCGCCCCACGTTGGCGAGACCGGTGGGCGCGGCGTGTGCCGCGGGTCGTGGCCGAGCCGGTGGCGGTGGCGACCGCCGCGCATGTGGCGTGCGCGCCCGTGCTCGTCCTGCTCGCAGGGGAGGTGAGTTGGATCGCGATCCCTGCCAACGTGGCGGTCGCACCGGTGGTGGCGGTAGCCACGATCGGCGGGTTCGCGGTGACCGCCGTCGCTGTGGCTTCGGTAGCGCTGGCGCGGTTGGCGGTGTGGCTCCCGGCGACAGCGGTGACCTGGACGGCCACCGTGGCCGCCGCAGGGGCCGACGTGCCGGGTGGGGCGCTGGCGTGGCGCGACGACCTGGTGGGGGCGGTGGGGCTGGCGGCTTTGGTGCTGGCGCTGCTGGCCGTTCGGGGGCGGGTACGTCGCGCGGCGGTGGCGCTGGCCTGCTCGGTGTGTGGGGCGGCGCTCGTGGTGCGGCTGGTGGCGCCGGCGTGGCCGCCGGATCGGTGGCTGCTGGTGGCCTGCGATGTGGGCCAGGGCGATGCGCTGGCGCTGTGGGCCGGTGAGGGGCGCGCGGTCGTGGTCGACACCGGCCCCGATCCGGCGGCGGTGGACCAGTGCCTGCAACGGCTGAGGGTGGGCGAGATCGCGCTGCTGGTGCTCTCGCATGGCGACAGCGACCATGTGGGAGGGGTGCCCGGGGCGCTGCGGGGACGCGAGGTGGGGGCGGCGCTGGTGCCGCGTGGCTTCGACTCCCCTGAGACACTACGACGGCTCACCGCGGCGGGGGCAGCGGTGCGTACCGGGGCGGCGGGGCACGAGCGTGTCGAGGGGCCGTGGCGGTTGCAGACCCTGTGGCCTTCGCGCGCGGCCGAGCTTGGCTCCAACGACGGCAGCCTGGTGCTGTTGGCGCGGTGGCGGCCGGGTGCCGCGGACGGAAGCGAGGGACGCGCCGGCGGGCGCGCGGGCGACCCGGCTGGCGCGTCACTGCGGGTGCTGTTGACTGGTGACATCGAAGGGCCGCCGCAGCGGGCCCTGGTGGGCAGCCGCGCCATTCGTGACGTCGACGTGTTGAAAACACCCCACCACGGGGCCGGGGAGCAGGAAGAGGCGTTCCTGCGGGCGGCTCGTCCTCGGGTCACGCTCACCTCGGTGGGAGCCGACAACCCTTACGGGCACCCCGCGCCCGCGACGTGGACGCTGCTGCGTTCGCTGACGACGGCGTCCTACCGCACCGACCTGCATGGCGATATCGCTGTCACCGCCACGCCCGGCGGGGGCGCGGCGGTGGCCTGGCGTGGCCGCGAGCGCGGGTGAGCCGGTGCCCGATCAGATACGTTCGGGCTTGTCGACGGTGCGTGCCTCGCGCACGTTTCCCGTGTTGCTGGTGGTGGTGGGTTCGAGGAGGACCACCTCGCAGTCCTCTTCGGCGACAGGGCAGTGCTCCACCCCACGCGGGATGATGATGAACTCCCCCGGCAGGACGGTGACGTCGCCGTCGCGCAGACACATGCGCATCCGCCCGTTGACGACGAGGAACAGCTCATCTTCGGCCTCGTGGTGGTGCCAGACGAACGCTCCGGTGAGTTTGACCAGCTTCAGTTGCATGTCGTTGATGTCGCCGGCCACTTTGGGGCTCCAGGTGTCGCTGAAACCGGCGAAGGCGGCGCTGAGGTTGACTTTGCGTGGGGCGGGGGCGGGCTGCTTTTGGTCGGTCACGGGGGTTCTCCTCGCTGTTTGCTCCAGTGGGGTCGGAGCCTACGTGCGGTTTTGGCTGAACTCACCCGTGTGGACATCCGGACGAGTCAGGGGGTGGTGCCCGCCACGGGACCATCCTGTCGCCTAGGCGTGGCATGCTGCTGGCATGGGCTCCGTCTCGTTGCTTTCCGTCATCGTCGGTGAAGAGGAACTGCTCGTCGACCGTGCCGTGGCCGAGATCGTGGCGGCGGCGCGGGCTGACGACCCCGAAGTTGACGTGCACGATCTCGTGCCTTCTCAGGTCACGGCCGGCACGCTGGTGGAGGTGACGTCGCCGTCGCTGTTCGGGGAGCGGCGCGTAGTGGTGCTGCGCTCGGCGCAGGACTTCACCAAGGACATCGCTGCCGAGGTCACCGCCTACCTCAACGCTCCGGCCGACGATGTGGTGCTGGTGCTCACCCATGCCGGTGGCGCGAAGGGTAAGGCGCTGCTGGAGGCGGCGAAGAAGGCGGGAGCGCAGCGGATCGACTGCCCCAAGCCCACGAAGGCGGCCGAGCGTCTCCAGTTCGTCAAAGGGGAGTTCCAGCGCGCCGGGCGGCAGATCACCCAGGACGCAGCCCAGGCGCTGCTCGACGCGGTCGGTAACGACCTGCGGGAGCTGGCCGCCGCCTGCACCCAGCTCGTCGCCGACACTGAGGGACGGGTGGGCACCGAGACCGTGGCGCGGTACCACACCGGTAAGGCTGAAGCGTCGGGGTTCACCGTCGCCGATCGGGCCGTGGAGGGCAAGCTCGGAGAGGCGCTGGAACAGTTGCGCTGGTCGTTGACGGTGGGGACTGCGCCGGTGTTGATCAACAGTGCGCTGGCGGGGGCGGTGCGGGGGCTCGCGGTCGCGGCTCAGCCACCGCGCGGCATGAGTGACGCCGACCTCGCCAAACGCGCCAAGGTGCCCCCGTGGAAGCTGCGCACGCTGCGGCAGCAGGCGCGGGGCTGGACACCGCAGGGGGTGGCGCGGGCGTTGGAGGTCGTGGCCGAGACTGATGCGTTGATCAAGGGCGCCGGTCGTGACCCGGGGTATGCGCTGGAGCGCGCCGTCATCGAGATCGCCGCCGCCCGCAACCAGCGAGGGTGAGGAGACGGCAGGCGTGGCACTGCCGCCGAGGTGGCTTTTCGCGGGCCGGGAGCCACGGTTGTGCGGGACAGCGGCGAGATCCGGCCTAACGGATGGATTCGCCGCCGCGCCACACGCGGAGGGCTTTGAGGCCGTAGGCCCAGGCGAAGGCGCCTTCGTGGTCGGCGTCCCACTGCACGATGTCGGCGAGGTAGCCGTTGGCGAGAATCCCACGATCGGGAGATCCCAGGGCTATGGCGCCGCCGACCGTGGCCGCGCGCAACGCTTCCAGGACGCTCATGTTGAACATGGCGATGGCCATGCACACGGTGAGCGGCATCTGGGTGGAGCCGGATTGGCCGGGGTTGTGATCGGTGCCCAGCGCTACGGGCACCCCGTGATCGAGCAGCGCCCGCACCGGTGGGGTGCGGCGCTCGTACAGGGAGTTGGTGGGGCAGACGACGACGGGTGTGGCGGATTTGGCCAACGCGAGGATGTCGTCATCGTCGGTGTCGTTGACGAGGTCGACCGAGGAGCACTGCAAGTCGGCTCCCATGCGTACGGCACCGTGGCGCGGGCGCGAGCAGGCGTGCATCCGGGTTTGCAGGCCAGAAGCGCGTCCGGTGGAGAGCAGCCATCGCGCGTCGTCGGCGGTGAACTGCTGACCGTCGCAGAACACGTCGACGCCGTCGGCACCAGCTTGGGCGGCGTCGCTCAGCCAGGAGCCGACCGCTTCGACGTAGTCGCGGGGGCGCCCGAAGTACTCCGGTGGCACGGCGTGGGCGGGGAAGAAGGTGACGTGCAGCCGGGGCATGCCCGGCTCCTCCTCCAGGGAACGCAGCAGCCGGACGTCGGCGAGTTCGCCGTCGCGGGTGAGGTGGTAGCCGGTTTTGGCTTCCACGGTGGTGGTGCCGCTGAGCAGCCAGAGACGTAACCGCTCGCGCACCCCGTTGCACAAGGTCCACGGGTCGGTGCCGCGAGTGACGGTGACGGTGGAGGCGACACCGCCGCCGGCGGCGTTGATCTCGGCGGTGGAGGCGCCGCTGGCGCGCATGTTGATCTCGGCGTAGCGGTTACCGGCGTAGACGGGGTGGGTGTGGGCGTCGATGAGGCCGGGCGTGACGAAGCCGCCGGCAAGGTTGTCGACATCGTCGACGTCGACGATGTCGTCGATGACGCCGGGCAGCGATTGGGGTAGCTCGGCCGCCGGGCCGACCCACACGACCCGGTCGTTTTTTATCATCATCGCCGCGTTACTGAGGATCTCGGTGCCGGTCCACAGTCGCCCGATGTTGGTCAGCAGTCGTACGGTCATGGTCTCACCGCTCGCCCGCCCTCGATGTCACGGCCGCCACGGCACAGTTGGATCGGCACACATGCGAACAGTCATGAGGTGACCTCATCTTCGGCTGGTCTGGCCACGGGGCAGGCGTCGGCGTCCAGGGGGAGGCCGAAGGACTCATCTCAGGCCAGTGAAGGAAACCGTAGTTCATTGGCCAATGAGATGTATAGCTCTCTGCCCTAAAAGAGTAGACGGCGAGCGGCCCCGCACAGTACCGCTTGAGCGAAACCGAGTGTCATCGGATTCGCTAGGGTCATGGCTGGGGCAGCCTTACCAGCGCTAACGCTAGAGGAGGCCGCCGCGGCCTCGGAATTCTTACGCACACGTAAGCTGATGGTCACCGCACCGACAGCGGGTGGCGCCGGGTGAGGCGGCGCTGCCGGTGGGAGCTGGGGACGCGGGCGTCGCCCCTCCCGTACGCTCGGGTGGGGAGGGGCGCTGCGACGGCGTGGTCAGGCGACCGGGGCGGGGTAGTTGTCGAGCTGGCTGGCCAGGACCTCGGGGACCCGGGCGTGCATGAGTGTGCCGTCACCGGTGTGTTCCTCGGTGAGGACGCGGCCCTCTTGGTGCACGCGCGAGACCAGGTCGCCGCGGTGGTAGGGCAGCACCACGCGGACCTCGCGGTCGAGCGTGGGCAGGGCGTCGGCGATGGCGGTGACCAGGCGGTCCATCCCCCGGCCGGTGCGCGCCGAGACCTCTGTCGCCTGCGGGTCCTTGGTGATCAGTCGCTTGAGCGTGAACGGGTCAGCGGCGTCGATCTTGTTGATCACGACGAGTTCGGGAACGTCTTGGGCTCCGATCTCGGCGAAGACTTCGCGCACCGCGGCGAGCTGCTGTTCGGGGTCGGGGTGGGAGCCGTCGACGACGTGCAGGATCAAATCGGCCTCGGCGACCTCGTCGAGGGTGGAGCGGAAGGCGTCGACAAGCTGGTGCGGCAGGTGGCGCACGAACCCGACGGTGTCGCTGAGCGTGAACGCGCGGCCGTCGGGAGTGCGGGCTTGGCGCACGGTGGGATCGAGGGTGGCGAACAGGGCGTCCTCGACGAGCACACCGGCCTTGGTCAGCCGGTTGAGCAGGCTGGACTTGCCAGCGTTGGTGTAGCCGGCGATAGCCACGGCCGGGACCTGCCGTACGCGCCGCCGATCGCGTTTGACCTCGCGGGCGGTGGACATCTGGTTGAGCTGGCGGCGCAGCTTGGCCATGCGGCTGTTGATGCGCCGACGGTCGGTTTCGATCTTGGTCTCACCGGGACCGCGCAGCCCCACGCCGCCGTTGCCGCCGCCGGCGCGTCCGCCGGCCTGCCGGGACAGGGCATCGCCCCACCCCCGCAGGCGAGGCAGCAGGTAGGTGAGTTGGGCGAGCTCCACCTGTGTCTTGCCTTCGCGGCTGCGCGCGTGCTGGGCGAAGATGTCGAGGATCAGCGCGGTCCGGTCGATGACCTTCACCTTGGTGAGGTCTTCGAGTTGGCGCAACTGGCCAGGCGCGAGCTCACCGTCGCAGATGACGGTGTCGGCGCCGGTGGCTTGGGCGATGTCGCGGAGCTCTGCGGCCTTGCCGCGTCCGATGTAGGTCGCGGGGTCGGGCTTGTTGCGGCGCTGGGTGAGCCCCTCCAGGACGAGCGCGCCGGCGGTCTCGGCGAGTTGCTTGAGTTCGAGGAGGGAGTTGTCGGCGTCGAGTTGGGTGCCGCTGGTCCAAACGCCCACGAGGACGACGCGCTCCAGGCGCAGTGAGCGGTACTCGACCTCGGTGACGTCGGTGAGCTCAGTGGACAGGCCGGCCACGCGGCGGAGGGCGCGGCGGTCCTCCAGTTCGAGTTGTCCCTGCTCGGGAAGGTCATCGTTGAAGGCAGTAGTCATATCCATCCAGAGTCAACGCGGGAACGCCGCGACTTCTTCCTGTGATACTGCCACGTCCGCGTCACGGTGACACGTTCTTTTTGGCGGAGATGGTCGCGGGGGACACTCAGGGCGTCGGCGAGGCGGGAGGGGGCGGCGCGGAGAAGAATGGCACTCCTTTGCCTGTCGGCAAATCTACTCGATTCACCGCATGGGTACGGCGTTGACCAGGCCACGCGAGCCAAGTAGCGTCCTAATTCCGAATAGCAAAATAAAATTTCACTTTATGGAAGGAAAGGTTTCATGGGCGGCACTCACGGGGTCGAGGTCACCGGCCCGAGACACGAGCGCTATGACGAGATCCTCACCGACGACGCGCTCGCACTCATCGCTGAGCTGCACCGCCGCTTCGAGGGGCGGCGCCAGGAGCTGCTCGCGGCGCGCGTGCGGCGCCAGGAGGCGATCTCCAGCGGCGCCGACCTGGACTTCCTCCCTGAGACTCGCTCGGTGCGCGACGATCCCGACTGGCGGGTCGCCCCACCGGCGCCGGGCATCGTCGACCGGCGCGTGGAGATCACCGGCCCCACCGACCGCAAGATGACGATCAACGCGCTCAACTCCGGCGCCAAAGTGTGGCTGGCCGACTTCGAGGACGCCAACACGCCGATGTGGGAGAACATGATCGGCGGCCAGCTCAACCTCCGCGACGCCCTGGACCGCGCGATCGACTTCACCGGCCCCGATGGCAAGAGCTACACCCTGGCCGACGACGACCAACTCGCCACGATCGTGGTGCGCCCGCGCGGCTGGCACCTCGACGAGAAGCACATCCTCGTCGACGGCCAGCGCACTTCCGGCGGCATCGTCGACTTCGCCCTGTACTTCTTCCACTGTGCCCGCCGCCAGCTCGCCAAAGGCAAGGGGCCCTACTTCTACCTGCCCAAGATGGAAAGCCACCTCGAAGCGCGGCTGTGGAACGACATCTTCGTGCACGCCCAGGAGAGCCTGGGCATCCCGCGCGGCACCATCCGCGCCACCGTGCTCATCGAGACCCTGCCGGCGGCCTTCGAGATGGAGGAGATCCTCTACGAGCTGCGGGAGCACTCCGCGGGCCTCAACGCCGGCCGCTGGGACTACCTGTTCAGCATCATCAAAACCTACCGGCGGCGCGGACGCGGTTTCCTGCTGCCCGAACGCAACGCGGTCACCATGACCGCGCCGTTCATGCGCGCCTACACCGAACTGCTCGTGGCCACCTGCCACAAGCGCGGCGCCCACGCCATCGGCGGCATGGCGGCTTTCATCCCCAGCCGCCGCGACCCCGAGATCAACGCCAAAGCCCTGGCCAAGGTGCGCGACGACAAGACGCGCGAGTCCGGCGACGGCTTCGACGGCTCCTGGGTGGCCCACCCCGACTTGGTCCCGGTGTGCCGAGAGATCTTCGACGAGGTCCTGGGCGATCACCCCAACCAGATCGACCGGCAGCGCGACGACGTCTCGGTCAAGGCGAGCGACCTGCTCTCCGTCGACAGCGCCGAAGGCGGCATCACCGAGGCCGGGCTGCGCAACGACATCAACGTCGGAGTGCAGTACCTGGCTTCCTGGCTCGGCGGCAATGGCGCGGTGGCGATCCACAATCTGATGGAAGACGCCGCGACCGCCGAGATCTCGCGTTCGCAGGTGTGGCAATGGCTGCACAACGACGTCACCCTCGACGACGGCCCCAAGGTCACCCGCGAGCTGGTCGAGCGCCTCACCGACGAGGAGATGGCCACGATCCAAGCCGCACTGGGCGATGCCTTCGACGCTGACCTGTTCGCTCGCGCCAGGGAGCTGTTCACCCAGGTGGCGCTGGCCGACACCTACGTCGAGTTCCTCACGCTGCCCGCCTATGAGGCCATGGCCTGACACGCCCGGTGAACAACGGGTATAGCCCCACGATCGCGGTAGGGCCGTTACAGTTCCACCTCAACGGGGAAGGACGGTGCTACCGCGGTCGCGCGGCGACCGCCCCAGGCCCCTGCCGACACTCAGGGAGGGGGTGACGGCGCCCATGGTCGACAACCCCGACCTCAGCGCGCTGCTGCCCACACTGCGCGCCCTATGCGGCGAAGACGGCGTCATCGCTGAGGAGGCACAACGCCGCACCTACGATGCCGACGGCCTGACCCACCATTCGGCGGTTCCCGGCGCCGTGGTGCTGCCGACAACGGCCGAACAGGTGGCCGAGGTGGTGCGGCTGTGCGCCGAGCACGGCGTGCCGTTCGTGCCGCGCGGTTCGGGCACGGGGCTGTCCGGCGGAGCCATGCCCCACCCCGAAGGCGTCCTCATCGTGACCTCGCGGATGCGCCGCATCCTGCGCGTCGACATCGACAACCAGTACGCCGTGGTGGAACCGGGCGTGTTCAACCTCGACGTCACCCGCGCCGCGGCACCGCACGGCCACTACTACGCCCCCGACCCCTCAAGCCAGCAGGTCTGCTCCGTGGGCGGCAACATCGCCGAGAACTCCGGCGGCGCGCACTGCTTGAAGTACGGGTTCACCGTCAACCACGTGCTGGGCATGCAGGTCGTCACTCCCGACGGCAGCATCGTGGAACTGGGCGGCACCGCAGCCGAGCAGCCCGGCTACGACCTTATGGGCGCGTTCATCGGTTCAGAGGGCACCCTCGGCATCGCCACGCGCATCACCGTGCGGCTGCTGCCCGCCCCCGAGAAGGTCCGCACCTTGCTCGCCGCCTTCCCCTCGATGGACGCCGGCGGCAGCGCGGTCTCGGCCATCATCGCCGCCGGCGTGCTGCCCGCGGCGATCGAGATGATGGACGCGCTGGCGATCGAGGCGGCCGAAGCCGCCGTGCACTGCGACTACCCGCCGGGGGCGGGGGCGGTGCTCATCGTCGAACTCGACGGCCCCGCCAGCGAGGTCGACGCCCAATTCGACGCCGTCACAGAGCTGTGCCGCGAGGCGGGCGCCTTCGAGATCCGCACGGCCTCCGACGCCGCCGAACGCGCCCGCGTGTGGAAGGGCCGCAAGTCGGCGTTCGCGGCGGTGGGCCGCATCAGCCCCGCCTACATCGTCCAGGACGGCGTGGTGCCGCGCACCGCGCTGCCGGAGGTGCTGCGCGGCATCGCCGAGCTCTCGGCGACCACCGGCATCCGGGTGGCCAACGTGTTCCACGCCGGCGACGGCAACCTGCACCCGCTCGTGCTGTTCGACCACGCCGATTCCGCCGCGGCCGAGCGGGCGGCCGAAGTCTCGGGCGCGATCTTGGACCTGTGCATCGAGCACGGCGGCTCCATCACCGGCGAGCACGGGGTGGGCGTGGACAAGGCCTGCCACATGCCCCGCATGTTCTCCCCCGCCGACCTGGCGGCCATGGAGCGGCTGCGGCGCGCCTTCGACCCCGCGGGCCTCGCCAACCCGGAGAAGCTGCTGCCCACGCCGCGGCTGTGCGGGGAACGGCCAGGGGTGCGCACCGAGGAACACCCCCTGGTGGCCTCCGGCGAGGCGGAGCTGTTCTGACGAGCCGGTCACGAAACAGACGAGGGAGCGGGCATGAGCGAGACGGCGCGGGCGCCCGCGGCGATCGAGACGGTGGCCTCCAAGCTGGCGGCCCACGGCATCCACGCGCGCCCCGGCGAGGAACGCGCGGGCGACGCCGTGAGCGGGGTCGTGCCCTCCCTTGTGGCCACCCCGGCCGACACCGCCGGCGTCGAGTCCGCCATGGCGCTGGCCAACCGACACGGCCTGGCCGTCGTGGCACGCGGCAACGGCAGCAAGATCGACTGGGGCGCCCCGCCCCGCCGCTTGGACATGACCGTGGCCACGACCGCGCTCACCGGGATCACCCACGCCTCCGGCGATCTGGTGGCGCGGGTGGGGGCCGGCACCCCCCTGGCCCAACTCCAGGAGGAGCTGGCGACGGCCGGCCAACGGCTCTCGGTGGACACCGTCATAGCGGGCTCCACGGTGGGCGGGGTGGTGGCCACCGGCCTGTCCGGGCCACGCCGGTTGCTGCACGGCAGCGTACGTGACCTGGTGATCGGGATGACCGTGGTGGGCGCCGACGCAGTCGCGACCTCGTCGGGCGGAGCCGTGGTCAAGAACGTGGCCGGCTACGACCTGGCCAAGCTGCACACCGGGGCGCTGGGCACCCTGGGCGTGATCACCTCGGTCACGTTTCGACTGCACCCCATCGCGCCCGCGCTGCGGCTGGTGCGTGCCACCACGAGCGACCCCGCGGCGGCGCGCGCGTGGGTGTGGGACATGGCCCGCTCGCCGGCCGTTGCCAGCGCGGTGGAACTGGACTGGCCCGCCGGTGGAGCGCTGCACCTGTACGTGCTGTTGGAGGGCACGGTGGCCGGGGTCGAGGCCCGCGCGGCAGCCGTGGCCGCATCCCTGCGCGGCGGCGCGGCCGAACCGGATACGCGCGCCGACCTGCCGGCCGGCTGGGGAGCCGCTCCCGGCGAGGACGGCGACACCCTGCTGCGGGTGAGCTGCCCGATCGCGGCCACGGTGGACACGGCGCTGGCGCTGCGCTCGGCAGGCGAGGCCGTGGGGGTGCCGGTGGCGGTGCGCGGCTCGGCCGGAGCAGGCGTGCTGCTGGCCAGCGTGCCGGCCCGAACAGCCGCGGCCGACGTGGCCACGATCGTGACGCGGGTGCGCACAGAACTGGCCGAAGGGTCGGTGACCGTAGCGCGGCCGGCCGCGGCCGTGCGCGGCAGCGGGCTGGACCTGTGGGGCGAGGTCGCCGGCCTGGAGCTGATGCGCGCGGTCAAGGACAGTTTCGACCCCGGCCACCACCTGGCCCCGGGCCGCTTCGTCGGCGGGATCTGAGATGGCGCCCCACGGCCGGGGCCAACCCAGGGGAGAACAACCATGACCGAACCCGACACCAGCGCCGACCCCACGGCCGGCCGTAGCTTCGACGACCTGCTCAACGACTGTGTGCACTGCGGGTTCTGCCTGCCCACCTGCCCCACCTACGAACTGTGGGGCGAGGAGATGGACTCCCCGCGGGGACGGATTCACCTCATGGGGCAGGGCCAAGAGGCCGACCTGCTCGACCCGACCGCCGTGACCCACATGGACCGCTGCCTGGGCTGTCTGGCCTGCGTCAGCTCGTGCCCCTCGGGGGTGCGCTACGACGCTTTGATCGAGACGACGCGGGCGCGGGTGGAGCGCGAGCACGAGCGCACTCGCGGCGAGCGGCTACTGCGCGCGGGGATCTTCGCGCTGTTTCCCTACCGGCGGCGGCTCGCCCTGTTGCGCGCACCGTTGCGGGCCTACCGCGCCAGCGGGCTGGCGTCGCTGCTGCGCCGCAGTGGTGTGCTGGAGCGGCTCCCGGCGTCGCTGGCCACAATGGAGCGCATCGCGCCGGCGCCGCGCCGCACCCCGCGGCTGCCGGAGTTCGTCCCGGCCGTGGGGCGGCGCCGCGCCGTGGTGGGCCTGCTGACCGGCTGCGTCCAAGGGGCGCTGTTTCCCGAGGTCAACACCGCGACCGCGCGTGTGCTGGCCAGTGAGGGCTGCGACGTGGTGATCCCGCGGCACCAAGGCTGCTGTGGGGCGCTGTCGGCCCACGCGGGCCGTTCGGGCGAGGCGGCGCGGCGGGCGCGCGCCACAGTGGCGGCCTTCGCTTCGGCCGGTGTCGATGCCGTCATCGTCAACTCCGCGGGCTGCGGCGCCACCATGAAGCACTATGGGCGGGTCCTGCGCGAGGCCGGCTATGACGAAACCTCGGCGCGCCGCGCCGACGAGCTGAGCGCCACCGTGGCCGACGTATCGGAGTTCCTGGCGGCCTTGGGGCCCGTCGCGCGGCGCCACCCACTGCCGGTGCGGGCCGCCTACCACGACGCCTGCCACCTGTCCCACGGGCAGGGCGTGCGCGAGGCGCCGCGGGAACTGTTGCGCGCCATCCCCGAGCTGCGGGTGTCCGACGTGGCCAACCCCGACCTGTGCTGCGGGTCGGCGGGGGTGTACAACCTGCTGCAACCGCAGGCGGCGCGCGAGTTGGGCCGGCGCAAAGCCGCCGATGTGCGCACTACCGAGGCCGAACTGCTGGTGGCGGGCAACCCGGGCTGTTCACTCCAGATCGCCGCTGCGCTGGCTGAGCCCACCGAGAAGGTCGCCGACGCTGGCGCCGCGGCGCAGCCGGAGGCCGCCCCGGCGGGGATCGCTGTGGCCCACACCGTGCAGGTGCTCGACGCCTCGATACGAGGACTGTCACCTACGGCTCTGCTGGGCGCCCACGCAGCCGGCCGGCGCTGAGACCGTTGGGGACGGCTGTGTTGTTTGGGAGGGCGACGAGAGCAGGCGGTGGGCGCACGCGGGTGAGCGCCCCCGCAGGCTGGCGAGATCGCGCAGCGATCGAGGCACGAGCCACCAAAGAACACCCCCGCACCCCAGCCGTCGGCACCACAGCACCTAGGGCTTGAGGAAGCCGATGTCGGCGTAGTCGAGGATGGCGAAACCGGCGGCGCCGATGTTGGCCAGGTCGCTGCGCACCGCCGTGAACTCGGGGCGCTGGTAGAGGGGGAGCGTGTGGCCGGCCTCCCAGAGCAGCCGGTCCGCCTCGTTGATGTGTTGGATCGCCACGTCGCGGTCGGTGGTCGTCAGCGCCTTGGACATGGCGGCGTCGATCTCGGGAGAGCCTATGCGGCCGACGTTGCCGCGCCACCTACGTTCGCCGTCGACGGTGACGGCGTTGGCCCACTGCTCCATCCCTCCCGAGACGGGAAACCCGTCGCCGGTGGTGACGAAGGAAACCAGATCGTAGTCGCCGGGCACGACGTAGGAGGAGAACAGCTCATCGCCGGAGACCTCCTCGATCACGACCTCGACGCCAACTTGGCCCAGCATCGACTGCACCAGTTGAGCCTCGTTGCGGGCCGGGGCGTAGCCGCGCGGCACGATGTAGCGCAGGCTGAGCCGTTGGCCGTCTTTGGTACGCCCTTCGTCGGGGCCGCCGCTCCAGCCGGCGCGCTCCAGAAGTTCCATGGCGCGCTCAGGGTCGTGCTTGCCCCATTGCCCGCTGTTGTCGCGGTAGCCCTCCTGTACGGGCAGCAGGAAGTGGTTGCCCAGGGGCTGATCGGGCTGCCATGCCAGCGAGCCGAACGCCGATTCGGCCAGGGCGGTGCGGTCGATGGCCAAGAACACGGCGTGGCGCACGTCGACATCGGACAGCGCCGGCGACTGGCCGTTGAGGGTGATGTGGCGGTAGTCCGGCGCGAGGGCGGCGCGGATCTCGCCGTCGCGGGCGTCGCTGACCCGCTCCAGTGAGGCGGGATCGGGGGGCAGGGTGTAGACGTCGATACCGCCGTCGAGAAAAGCGCTGGCGAGCGCCTCGGCGCCCAGCGAGCGGAAGATGATCCGGTCGAGTTTGGCCGGCTCACCCCACCAGTCGGGGTCACGGACGAGGGTCAGCGTCTGGGCGGTGCGGTCAATGGCCTCGACCGTGAACGGCCCGGCCGTGATGGGGATGCGGTCGAGGTAGCCGGTGTTGAACCGTTCCGGGGAGTCGGTGTAGTCGGCCGGCAGCAGCAGGTGGAACAGGGAGCGGTATTCGGTGAAGGGCCGATCGAAAGTGATGACCACTTCGTAGTCGTCGGCTCCGGCGCTGACGTCGGCGATGCGGTCATAGCCGATGGAGCTGCCGACCTGGTAGCCGGAGGACTCACCTGAGAGGGCGTAGACCATGCCAGCGTAGTCGCGCCAGGTGATGGGGGTGCCGTCGGACCAGCGGGCCTGCGGGTTGAGCCGTAAGGTGACGGTCTGGCGCGGGGAGAACTCGACGGTGACGTCGCGGACATAGTCGGGATCGGGGTGGGCCTCACCGCTGCCGTCGACGCGGAAGGGTCGGGGCATGAGGGAGGTGAGGACCGTAGAGACGGTGCTGAGGCCACCGTTGGCGTGGTGGAAGTTCCATTGACTGGGGAACTCGTTGATGCCCCACCGCAGTGTGCCTCCATCGGCGAGTTCCGCGCGGTCGGTGGGGTTGATCTCCACAGCGGACAGGCGCTGCGGGCCGCCGTCGGTCTCAGATGAGGCGTCGGATTCGCAGGCCGTCCCGGAGGCGGTGAGGAACAGCGCGCACAGCAGGACCACCGTGGCCCGGAGCCTCCCCGTTCGCACGCATTCCCCCCATGTTCGTGGCGTCGAACACGGCCTCACCACCTCGGCGGGGGCAGCGCCCAGGATGACTTCAGTGGTAACGCAGTGTCACGAACCGCAATAACTACACTAATGGAACATTTGGGAAATCCTACTGGGAGCGTGCCCCCGCAGGCGGCGGATTTCACGAATGTTCTCGCCGCGAACCTCAACGGACACGTAGCCGCGGATCGAGGGTCATCTGAGCGACATCAGCGAGCAGACCCGCCACAGCCACGCACAACGCCCCGAAACAGCACACCGCCGCCACCGTGTTGACATCGCCGCGCGCGATCGAATCAACGAGAAGCTCGCCAACCCCATGCCAGCCGAACACTTTTTCGACAAACACCGAACCAACAAACACCAACGCCGCGGAATACCCGATATAAGTCACTGTGGGTAACAACGCCATGGGCAATGCGTGCCGAAACAGCGCCGCACCGCGTGTACGCCCCTTGGCACGAGCGGTACGGACATAGTCCGCGTCGGCCTCATCGATCATCAACGCGCGCTGGTAGCGGCTGTACAGCGCGATCATCGGCAAGGCCAGCGCCAACGTCGGCAGCACCAGGTGGCGAGCGCGGTCAGCCGCCCCCGCCCAGGAGGTGGTGTCGACGCCGGGCGTGAACTCGCCCGTGGTCCGCAGCACATCGACCCCCACCGCGGCGTTGAACCACAGCGCCGCCGTCTGCAACGACACCGCGACCACCACGGTCGGCACGGAGATCAACACGAACGAGCCCAGCGTCACCACCGTGTCGAGGACGCCCCCACGCCGGGCCCCCGTCCACGCCCCCAGAAACACCCCCGTGACCGCGGCCCCGAGAAAACCCACGGCCAGCAGCCGCGCGCTCACCCCGATGCGGCGCGCCAACTCGCCGGCCACCTCGCGCCCGTCCCACGTCTGGCCGAAGTCACCGGTGACGACCCCGCCCACCCAGGTGACGTAGCGCTGGGCCAGCGGCACGCGGTCGCTGAGGTTGTACTCGCGCAGCATCGACTCCACAACGTGGGGCGGCGTCGAGGAGCCCGGCCCGGTGTAGTTGCCGCGCGGATCGAGCGCCGTGGCGGCGAGCAGGTAGCCGCAACTGGCGGCCACCAGCAGCACGAGGGCATGATCCAACAGCCGGCGCGCCAGGAAGCGGGCCATCATCTCCCCCGATGCCAGAGCGGCCCTCCGCCGCGGGAGGCCCCAACCGTCAGTAGCGCAGCGCGCCGGGCAGGATCGACCCTTCAGCCACGATCACCGCGGGGCCGGTCAACCGCGCCCCGTCGTCGTCGATCTCGACCGTGCACTCCCCGCCGGGGACGCGCACCGTCCAACTCGCCGCACTGTCGTCGCCCGTGGCGGCGGCAGCCGTGGCGACGATGCCGGTGCCGCAGGAGCGGGTCTCGCCAGAACCGCGCTCGTAGACCCGCATCTGCAACACGCCCGGCTCGACACGCCGGTACACCTCGACGTTGCCGCCCTCCGGGAAAGCTTCGGAGTCCAAGGAGGGCGCCGTCGTGAGATCGATCTCCTCAATCGGCTGCTCCACCGCGCACGCCAAATGCGGGTTACCGACCATGACACGCTGACCGCGCAGCCGCCGGCCGGCGACCACGGCCGCCCCCTCGCCCATCAGGCGCACCCGCCCCATGTCGACGGTGATGGCCCCCTCGCCGGTCACCGAAACCTGCCGCGCGCCGGCCCGCGTGCCCACCGGGAACTCTCGGGCCGCCACCCGCCCCGAGTCGAGCAGGTAGCGCCCGAAGACCCGCACCCCGTTGCCGCACATCTCCGCGATGCTGCCATCGGCGTTGCGGTAGTCCATGAACCATTCGCAGTGCTCGGCGGAGCGCGCGTCGGGTGACAGGTCCACCCCCAGCGCCTTGGTGCGCACCACGCGCAACACGCCGTCAGCGCCGATGCCGGCGCGCCGGTCGCACAGCGCGGCGACCATGGTCGGGGTGAGGTCCAGCTCACCATCGGGGTCCGGCAGGATCACGAAGTCGTTCTCAGTGCCGTGACCTTTGGCGAATCGCATGCTGGCCATCCTAAAACGGGCATGGTCCACCGCGAGCATACGACGATCAATAAGCCAGAAATAGCCTCGCAATGCCGTCGGTTCCCTCCTAAGAGGGAGAGGTCCCCTCACCGCGGCACGGCACCACCGCGGCAAACTGCCACACTGAACAGATTGAGCAGCGTGAACCCAGTTATCGCGATCGTAGGCCCGACAGCGGCCGGCAAGTCCGACCTGGCCGTCGAGGTCGCACTACGGCTGGCCGCGGCGGGCATAGCGGCCGAGATCGTCAACGCCGACTCGATGCAGCTCTACCGTGGCATGGACATCGGCACGGCCAAGATGACACCCGCCCAACGCCAGGGGATCACGCACCACCTGCTCGACGTGTGGGACGTGACCCAGGCCGCCAACGTGGCCGAATACCAGCGCATGGCGCGCGCCGTCATCGACGACCTGCACAGTCGGGACCGGCTGCCGATCCTGGTGGGCGGCTCCGGACTGTACGTACGTGGCGCGCTGGACCACCTGGAGTTCCCCGGCACCGACCCCGCGATCCGCGCCCGCCTGGAAGACGAGCTGGCACAGCGCGGCTCGGCCGCCCTGCACGCCCGCCTGGCCACGGCCGACCCGCAGGCGGCCGAGGGCATCCTGCCCGGCAACGGGCGCCGCATCGTGCGCGCCCTAGAGGTGATCGAGCTGACCGGTCGCCCCTTCACCGCGACCATGCCCGAGCACGTGTCGCTGTACCCCGGCGTGCAGATCGGACTGGGAGTGCCGCGCGAACGGCTGGACGAGCTCATCGAGCGGCGCGTGGACCGCATGTGGGCCGCCGGGTTCGTCGACGAGGTGCGCTCCCTGGAACGAGTGGGGCTACGTGAGGGCCGCACGGCCTCGCGCGCGCTGGGCTACTCTCAAGTGCTGCGGTTCCTGGCCGGCGACATCGACGAGACCACCGCCCGCGACGAGACTGTGCGGGCCACCCGCAAGTTCGCCCGCCGGCAACAGTCGTGGTTCGGTCGCGACCCGCGTGTGCACTGGCTGGACTACGACCACCCCGAGCTGACCGCGCACGCCACCCGCCTGGTCACCGACACCTGGCACGCTGCCGCAAGCCGACCCTCGGCCCTCCCCTAACCCTTCGGCGCGCGTCGCCTCGCCCTCGACTCGCCCATCCCACCATTACCCGGTATTACCCCGCGTTGCGATTATCCGCCGCCGCTGGGGGCAAAAGCGCCCACCTGAGGTCTCTTGCCGGCGAAAACGCTGGAGAGGCCCGTGGCCCGTCCACGGAAGGCCGCACTGTCGCCCACCGTGGCTAGTGACCCGCCAGGCCAGATCGCCGCCCTGGCCTGGCGTCCACCGGTGCCGGCCGCCGCGCGTGACCGGCACCGGCCTCCCGCGCGCGGCAATGCGGCTCCTCCCCGACGGCCACGAACATGACAAACCTGCCCAATCCATACGCACCCGTCTACTCAGCACCGTAGGGAGGACGGCGCTACCGCCTCGCGCAAGCACCGGCCGAGGTGGCGGCGCCAACGTAACGATGAACGAGACACCGACGTACACGCAGGGCGCCCCCGCCTGGTTCGACATGACCGTTGCCGACCTCGCGGCGACGAAACGCTTCTACAGCACGGTACTGGGATGGGAGTTCAGTGACGACGCCTACTCGATGGCCTCGACCGGCGGCAAGCGCGTCGCCGGGCTGGCCGAGCCGTGGAGCGAAGGGCAAGCACCTCCCGAACAGTCCAACTGGACCGTCTACCTCGCCACCGACGACATCGACGCCACGCTGAACGCCGCTGAGAAGGCCGGCGGCGAGATCATCACCGCCCGGCAAGACGCCGACGACGCCGGCAGCATGGCCACCGTGCGCGAACCCACGGGCACCGTGTTCGCGCTGTGGCAGGGCAACACCATGGCGGGCGCGGAGGCGTTCGGCACGCCGGGCGCACCGGCCTGGGCCGAAGTGGCCACTGACGACACGCAGACCGCCGGCGACTTCTACGCGGAGGTCTTCGGAGGGCGAACCGAACAGCTCCCCGAAGGCGACTTCCTGGTGCTCTACAGCGGCGGCACGCCCGTGGCCGGAATCGACGGCACGGGTGTGGGCCAGCCCCACACCGGGCACGGCGCCTGGCTCGTGTTCTTCGCCGTGAGCGACGCCGACGCCGCGGTGGCCACAGCCCAGGAGCAGGGCGGTTCAGTGCTGCGCGCCGCCGAGGACTCCCCGTACGGCCGGTGGGCCGCACTCACCGACCCCACGGGTGCGCCCTTCAGCGTCATCGACCTGTCGCGCACCACCCAAGACGAGGGGTGAGGCCGAGTAAGGCACTGCTCCAGAAGGATCTTCGACACAGGGCCGCAGGAGTTCGACAGGGGAACTCAGGAGAGAGCCTCGGACTCCCGGAGAGCCGAAAGCCCAAGAACCGCGATTCCACCCGCTCCGAGCCCCAGAGACCATCATCCCGGTGCGCCCCACAAAGCCCCGCCAGACAACACCCGGCGGGGCGAGTATCCCGCGCGGGGCTTGCAGGTGAAATACCGTGCTGACCAGGCCACTATCCGAGCCATCTCCGCCTTGCGTGAGGATCGCGTCACGGTGTGGATTTGGGCTGAGGATGTCGTTTGGCGTTTCCCGGCGCTCGTGCCTCGATCGCTTCGCGATCTCGGCAGCCAGGGGTGGGCTGTGCCTGGGGTGGGTGCCCTAGCCTGGCGCTGCCTCTCGGGACACCTACCGCAGGAGGATGCCCGGGGAACGCCTCACCTGCCCCCTCGGGACACCTACCGTAGGGGGTTGTGCATCCCCTCGGGGGGATCTACCGCAGGGGATTGTGCCTGAGGCTGACCTGCCACTTGTCGGAGGCGCTACCTGCCACGGGGCGGCTGCGCCAACCTGCCGCTATCTCTGGGGCGCTCCTGGTGCTGGCTCCCGAGCCATCGCAACATTCCTTCACCCGATAGCCACCCGCATCACTTCACGCCACCTCAACTACCGCGCCCACACGCTTCTCATGTCACCCCAGCCACCGCACCCCTCAGGCTGCTGAGATCGCAAAGCGATCGAGGCACGAGCGAACGACACCGCCCTCCCTGCCCCGCCAAGCACAACCACCCCCAAGCGGGGAACACTTCCACGGACCGTGGCCCCGCGAGGTTGAGCTGGGACCATCCCCGCGTGCGCGGGGAGCACCCGCATGCGAGCGTGACCGAGTAGTAGTCGGAGGGACCATCCCCGCGTGCGCGGGGAGCACTCGCGTCCCAGCGACGCCCGTACCCGGCCGCTGGGACCATCCCCGCGTGCGCGGGGAGCACGATGGTCAACCGTCCAGCCGGCGCCACTTCCTGGGACCATCCCCGCGTGCGCGGGGAGCACGAGGTGCGAATGACGCCAATCCCCACACCGGAAGGACCATCCCCGCGTGCGCGGGGAGCACTCGGTCCAGTCGACGGCGCGGATGTCGCTGAGGGGACCATCCCCGCGTGCGCGGGGAGCACCAGCGTGAGGCCAGGCAGGCCCTGAGTCGGCGGGGACCATCCCCGCGTGCGCGGGGAGCACTCGCGTCCCAGCGACGCCCGTACCCGGCCGCTGGGACCATCCCCGCGTGCGCGGGGAGCACGGTTGAGCTGCATGATGCGCAGGCCGGTTGGCGGGACCATCCCCGCGTGCGCGGGGAGCACCACGCCGAATAACCCCCTGCATGTGTAAGTAAAGGACCATCCCCGCGTGCGCGGGGAGCACGCCTGCACCACCCTGGCGAAGTTCCCGACCGTGGGACCATCCCCGCGTGCGCGGGGAGCACCGTTTACTCCTTGGCATGAAATACACTTTCTTGGGACCATCCCCGCGTGCGCGGGGAGCACGGAATTAGCACCAAAGTA
The DNA here is from genome assembly GCF_039539445.1 of Salinactinospora qingdaonensis. Taxonomy (NCBI): domain Bacteria; kingdom Bacillati; phylum Actinomycetota; class Actinomycetes; order Streptosporangiales; family Nocardiopsidaceae; genus Salinactinospora; species Salinactinospora qingdaonensis. Next base: position 16,724 of record NZ_BAABDD010000025.1, on the reverse strand, counting down.
GAACCACATTCTCAGGGACCATCCCCGCGTGCGCGGGGAGCACCGGAGGGGCGGAAGTCCGCACCGGGCGTCTTGGGGACCATCCCCGCGTGCGCGGGGAGCACTGGCGCGCGCCGCCCGAATTTGCAATCGCCATTGGACCATCCCCGCGTGCGCGGGGAGCACCGATGAAGAACCAGGGTCAGGACGTCGAGTTCCGGGACCATCCCCGCGTGCGCGGGGAGCACCGGTCCATGCCCGCTGTCTACATCGTAGTTCAGGGACCATCCCCGCGTGCGCGGGGAGCACCCTCGTTGACCTGCGACGCTATCAGCGGTGAATGGCTGTTTTGACCACTTGTTGAGAATCGGGCGAATGTCGCATAGGTCGCAAGGTTCGCAGAGGCGTCGGTCGGTGTCGCATGCCGGCAGTGTAGCCACGGCCACGGCCGCCCGAGGCAGGTTTGAGGATTAGGTGATCCAGCCGCGGGCGCGGGCTTTGGTCAGGCGGCTGTAGATGGTCACAAACGACTCTCAAACCCATCGCAGCTTGAGCACAGGTTTTCGTACTATGGCGTTCCACGATAAGCCCCCGTAGCTTTCACGGAATACGTAACGAGAGAACTCCTTCTACAAGACGAGCAAGATGTTCGACAACTGAACTTCACTTCCAGCGCCCTACAAACAGAATCACTTTCACCTCAAGAGACACTCTCTAGACTTAGAAAGAGGATCGAACAGTATGAACACCCAGCCGACCAACTGGCGTGAGTGCTCATACGGCGGAAACGGAGGAAGCCTGCGTAGAAGTTGCAGGGCTGCCCAATGCCACGCTTATCCGTGACACTCAGAATCGAAGACTCGGGCATCTAGCTTTTATCTCCACTGGATGGCAAGCATCCCTGGAAGCATTGAAGAACAGCAAGATCTGAAATAAAACCATCTTCCGTCCCCCTGTCTGTCTACTTGATCCGCAGAATTACAGAGAGAGCTCGATGATTAGGTATGCGTGGCACAAGTCCAGATACAGTGGAGCTAGTGGCGACTGCGTCGAAGTATCAGAAGGGCCAGAAAAGGTGAAGGTTCGCGACTCCCAACACCGGGAGCGCGGGCACCTGAGCTTCGGCTCTGCCGAGTGGCGTGTGTTTCTGGATGCTCTGAAGGACGGCGGCCTCTGAGCCTCCCCTGCACTCGCTCCGGCCTTGCCGCCGAGACTGCCCGCCCGGCCCGGCCCGCGGTATGGCTGTGAGCCGGGCTGAGCGGTCTCAGGGCGGGCTCAGACGTCGCAGCAGCCGCCGGCCGAGGCCGGCGCCGGGGCGGGCTCGGGCGCGCCGACTGAGGGCATCCCCAGCAGCACGCCAGAGGGCTTGGGGGCGCGGCCGTTGCGGGCATCCCAAGCGTCGCCGGCGCGCGTTGGGCGAACTCGGCGCACACCGGAGTCGGCCACCAGATGGTGCGGCGCCGCGTAGGTCACCTCAACCGTGGCCAAGTCGCCGGGACGGGGTGTCGCCTCCGGGTGATCCTCGTCGACGGCGAAGTGCACCAGCCGGTTGTCGGGCCCACGCCCTGACATGCGGCGGTTGCGCTCGTTCTTGCGGCCCTCGTTGTCGGCGACCAGCACCTCCACCTCGCGGCCGACCAGGCGTTGGTTCTCCTGCCACGAGATGTCGTCCTGCAACTCCACCAGGCGCTCGTAGCGTTGCTGCACGACCTCCTTGGGAAGTTGACCATCCAACTCGGCGGCGGGCGTGCCGGGGCGTTTGGAGTACTGGAACGTGTACGCCTGGGCGAAGCGCGACTCGCGCACCACCTTCAGCGTCTCCTCGAAATCCTCCTCGGTCTCGCCAGGGAAGCCCACGATGATGTCGGTGGTGATGGCGGCCTCGGGCATGGCCGAACGGACCTTGTCCACGATGCCCAGGAACCGCTCCTGGCGGTAGGAGCGGCGCATGGCCTTCAACACCCGGCTGGAGCCCGATTGCAGCGGCATGTGCAACTGCGGCATCACGTTGGGGGTCTCGGCCATGGCGGCGATGACGTCGTCGGTGAAGTCGCGGGGGTGGGGCGAGGTGAACCGCACCCGCTCCAGGCCCTCGATCTCGCCGCAGGCGCGCAGCAGCTTGGAGAACGCCTCCCGGTCGCCGAACTCCGAGCCGTAGGCGTTGACGTTCTGGCCCAGCAGGGTGACCTCGACGACGCCCTCGGCGACGAGGGCGCGGATCTCGGCGAGGATGTCGCCGGGACGGCGGTCGCGCTCCTTACCGCGCAGGGACGGGACGATGCAGAAAGTACAGGTGTTGTTGCAGCCCACCGAGATCGCGACCCAGGCGGCGTAGGCGGACTCGCGGCGGGTGGGCAGCGTCGAGGGAAAAGCGTCGAGCGACTCGTGGATCTCGACTTGGGCCTCCCGCTGCACCTGGGCGCGGTCGAGCAGCGCCGGCAGCGACCCGATGTTGTGGGTGCCAAACACCACGTCCACCCAGGGGGCGCGGCGGACGATCTCGCCGCGGTCCTTCTGGGCCAGGCACCCGCCCACGGCGATCTGCATCCCCGGGTGGGCATCCTTGACCGGGCGCAAGTGCCCAAGGTTGCCGTAAAGACGGTTGTCGGCGTTCTCACGGACGGCGCACGTGTTGAACACGACGACATCCGGCGTGGCGTCCTCGGCTGCACGCTCGTACCCGGCGTCCTCCAGCAACCCCGAGAGGCGCTCGGAGTCGTGAACGTTCATCTGGCAGCCGTAGGTACGCACCTGATAAGTACGACTCTGGCTCACGCCCCCAGGCTAATCGCTCGCTGCGGCGTCGCCGACCAGTCAGCCGCAGTAGAGGACAGAAAGCACCGAAATGTCACCATAGCGGTCTTGCGCGGTGAGGGGTCGCTCACTCTAACCCCGGCTCCCCACAACGTTTACGTGGATTCTTAGGTAACAAGTCCGCTACCGGTCGCAAGAAAGCTCGGCTGGGTAATGACAACACCACGGTATGCGGGCTAGGTTCCGGGCCATGACCGCAACCCCTCTCCTCGTGCTGGAGAACGTCGACAAGCACTTCGGTGACCTCCACGTGCTCCACGACATCAACCTCTCCGTACAGCGCGGGGAGGTCGTCGTCGTCATCGGCCCCTCCGGCTCCGGCAAATCCACCCTGTGCCGGGCCATCAACCGTTTGGAGACGATCGACAGCGGAACCATCCGCATCGACGGCGAACCGCTGCCGGCCGAGGGGCGGGGGCTGGCTCGCTTACGCAGCGACATCGGCATGGTGTTCCAGGCGTTCAACCTGTTCTCGCACCGAACGGTGCTGGACAACGTCACCCTTGGCCCCACCAAGGTGCTGCGCCGCCCTAAGGCCGAGGCCAGGGCACGCGGCATGGAACTGCTGGAGCGGGTGCGTATCGCCGAACAGGCCAACAAGTATCCGGCCCAACTGTCCGGGGGGCAGCAGCAGCGCGTGGCGATCGCCCGGGCGCTGGCGATGAATCCCAAGGTCATCATGTTCGACGAGCCCACCTCCGCGCTCGACCCCGAAATGGTGCAAGAAGTCCTCGACGTCATGACCGACCTGGCTCAGGAAGGCATGACGATGGTGGTGGTCACCCACGAGATGGGCTTCGCCCGCCGGGCCGCCAACCGGGTGGTCTTCATGGCCGACGGCCAGATCGTCGAGGAGAACTCTCCTGAGGTGTTCTTCACCACCCCCGAGTCCGACCGGGCCAGAGACTTTTTGTCCAAGATCCTCACGCACTGACGCTTCCGGCGTCCCCGAGAGCCCAGCGTTCCCAGGCAACTTCCGCCCACTTCGCGTGGGGCGGACAAGAGAAAACGAGGTAGTTACCATGCGCACCCGTCCCATCACCTGCGCGTTGGCGGCCACCGCCGCTCTGGCCCTCACGCTGACCGGCTGTGGCGGCGGCGGTGACGGCGAGGGCATCACCATCGGGGTCAAATACGACCAGCCGGGACTGGGCCTGCTCGAAGGCGACCAGCCGGTGGGGCTCGACGTCGATGTGGCCACCTACATCGCCCAAGAGCTGGGCTACTCCGAGGACCAGATCACCTGGACCGAGGCCGCCTCCGCCAACCGCGAGACCTATTTGCAGCAGGGCACGGTGGACATGATCGTCGCGACCTACTCCATCACCGAGGAGCGCAAGGAGGTCGTCGACTTCGCCGGCCCCTACTACGTCGCCCAGCAGGACATCCTCGTGCCCGCCGACAACACCGCCATCGCCGGCCCGGAGGATTTGGCCGGCAAGACCCTGTGCTCGGCCTCGGGCTCGCGGTCGGCCTTCACCATCACCGAGACCCTGGAGATCGACGCGCAACTACGTGAAGCCGGTAACTACTCCGAATGCATCCAGTTGCTGTCCAACGGCACCGTGGATGCGGTGACCACCGACGACGCCATCCTGGCCGGCTACTCCGCCCAACAGCCCGGCGACTTCAAGGTGGTGGGCAACCCGTTCCAGGAGGAGCGCTACGGCGTGGGCCTGCCGCAGGGCTCCACCGAGCGCTGCCAGGAGATCAACGACGCCATCACCCAGATGTACGACGACGGCAGCGCTGAGGAGTTCCTGGAGGAGCACTTCGGCGACGCCGGCTACGAGTACAGCACCGAGATCCCCGAATTCGACGGCTGCGCCTGAACCCGCACCGTCTGACGACCGCTGGGGTGTCGGCGCCTTAGGGCGCCGACACCCGCCCTCGACCCTGACCGGCAGAGAGCCATGGAAGCCTTCCTCAGCAACTATCAGGCCGTCATCGACGGGTTCTCTTGGACGATCCGGCTGACGCTGGTGAGCGCGCTGCTGTCCTTCGTCCTGGGGGTGCTTCTGACGGCGATGCGAGTCTCCCCCGTGCCGATCCTGCGCACGATCGCCACCGGCTACACCGAGGCCGTGCGCAACACCCCCCTGACGCTGGTGCTGCTCGCCTGCGGGCTGGGGTTGAACAGCTCGCTGGGGCTGGAGTTCAGCGACAGCGTGCAGTGGAACGTCTACTGGCTGGCGGTGCTGGGATTGTCGGCCTACACCGCCTGCTTCGTGGCCGAGGCGCTGCGTTCAGGCGTCAACACCGTGCCGTTCGGACAGGTCGAGGCCGCCCGCTCGCTCGGGCTGACCTTCACGCAGAACCTGCGGCTGATCGTGCTGCCCCAAGCGCTGCGCTCGGTGATCGGCCCGCTGGGCAGTGTCTTGATCGCACTCACCAAAAACACCACGGTGGCCTCGGTGGCCGGACTCGGCGTCCAGGAGGCCTCACGCGAGATGAAGCTGATGTTCGACCAAGGGCTGGTGCCGGTGATCCCCACCTTCATCGGCTTCGCCATCGGCTTTTTGGTCCTGACCATCCCGACCGGCTACTTCTTCGGCTGGCTGAGCAAGCGACTGGCGGTGGCGCGATGAGCATCCTGGGACGCGACGAGGCCGGCCGGCTCTTCGACGCCCCCGGCCCCAAGGCGCGGGCGCGACAGTGGGGCTACACCGTCGTCACGCTCGTGGGGTTCGTGGCCGTACTCGGCTGGATCTACCTGCGCTTGGGCGAGCAAGGGCAGTGGGAGGCGGCGAAGTGGCGGCCCTTCGTGCAGGCCGACACCTGGCTCAACTACGTGCTGCCGGGCCTGGGCAACACGCTCACCGCCGCCCTGATCGCCACAGTGCTGGCCATCGCCTTCGGGCTGGTTTTCGGGATCGGCCGGCTCTCCGAGCACACGGCGGTGCGGGTCGCGTGCGGCGCGGTCGTGGAGTTCTTCCGCGGCATCCCGCTGCTGATGCTGATCTTCTTCACGCTCGCGCTGCCGCTGGGGTTCAGCCAACTGTTCGGAGTGCCCCTGGGAATCCAGGTGAGCCCGCTGGCGGCGGTGGTCACAGGGCTGACTCTCTACAACGGCTCGGTGCTGGCCGAGGTGTTTCGCGCCGGCATCAACTCGGTGCCCGCCGGCCAGTCCGAGGCGGCCTACTCGCTGGGCATGCGCAAACCCCAGGTCATGACGGTGGTGCTGTTGCCCCAGGCGATCTCCAGCATGATGCCGGCGATCGTCGCCCAACTCGTGGTGCTACTCAAAGACTCCGCGCTGGGCTACATCGTGTCTTTCCCCGAGCTGCTGCGGAACTTCTCGCTGCTGGGCACCCGCTACAACAACGTCATCCCGGCCGCGATCATCTGCGCCGCCATCTACATCGTCATCAACATCAGCCTTAGCAGGCTGGCGATCTGGCTGGAACGGCGCAACGCCGGGCGCGGTTCCGCCGGGGCGCCACGCTCGCCCTCCGTGCCCGCGGGCGGGGCGCCACCGGCCGCGGGCGATTCTCCCGCGGCTCCCGCCGGCGCCGAACCGGCCCCCATCCAGCAGCGCCGGTGACCCGTGCCGGTGCTCGCGGGCTCCGGCTCGCCCCGGGCGCCGGCACTGTGGGGGCGCCCGAGCGGGGCAGCGGGGCTCAGCGCGCCGTCTCGGTGGCCCGCGACTCCCGGATCACCGTCACCCGGATCTGCCCGGGGTAGGTGAGCTCTCCCTCGACGCGCTTGGCGATGTCGCGCGCGATGACTTGGGCCTGCACGTCGTCGACGGTGTCAGGGCGCACCATCACCCGCACCTCCCGGCCGGCCTGCATCGCGAAGACTTTCTGCACCCCCTCGTTGGCCATCGCGATCTCTTCCATGCGCTGGAGCCGCTCGACGTAGGCTTCAAGCGATTCCCGGCGCGCCCCCGGCCGGCCGCCGCTGATCGCGTCGGCGGCTTGAGTGAGAACCGCCTCGACGGTGCGGACTTCGACCTCGTTGTGGTGGGCCTCGATCGCGTGGACCACGTCTTCGCTCTCGCCGTAGCGGCGTGCGATCTCGGCGCCGATCAGCGCGTGGCTGCCCTCGACCTCGTGGGTGAGCGCCTTGCCGATGTCGTGCAGCAAAGCGCAGCGTTTCATGAGCCGCACATCCATGCCCAGCTCGGCGGCCATCATGCCCGCCAGGTGCGCCGACTCGATGAGGTGGGCCAGCACGTTCTGGCCGTAGGAGGTGCGGTAGCGCAGTTGGCCGAGCAGCGTCACCAACTCGGGGTGCACGTCGGTGATGCCGACATCGAGCAGGGCGTCCTCGCCGGCGCGCACGCATAGCTGGTCGACCTCGGCGCGGCTGGCCTCGTAGAGCTCCTCGATGCGGTGCGGGTGAATCCGGCCGTCGAGGACGAGCTTTTCCAGCGTGAGCCGCCCGACTTCGCGACGGACCGGATCGAAACACGACAGCAGGACCGCCTCGGGGGTGTCGTCGATGATGAGGTTCACGCCGGTGACGGTCTCGAAGGCGCGGATGTTGCGGCCCTCGCGGCCGATAATGCGCCCCTTCATCTCGTCGCCGGGCAGGTGGGCCACCGACACTACCGACTCGGTGGTCTGCTCGGTGGCGAGCCGCTGGATCGCCAGCGTGACGATCTTGCGGGCACGTTCCTCAGCGTTCTTGCGGGCTTCCTTCTCGATGTCGCGCACCAAAAGGGCGGCTTCACGCTTGGCCTGGTTCTCGATATCGGCGACGAGTTCGGCCTTGGCCTCCTCAGCCGTGAGCGCCGCCGACGCCTCCAAGATCGCGCGGCGCTCGTCGTCGACACGGGACAGTTCGTGCTCCCGCTGCTGCAACGCCGTTTCTCGCTCGGCCAGCGAACGGCGTGACTCCTCCAGCGCTGTCACCTCGTCGTCGAGGCGGCGCTCCCGTTCCGCGAGCCGCGCCTCGCGGTGCTGCGCCTCGGTGCGCCGCTCTGACAGTTCCGCCTTGGCGGCCTCATGCTCGGCCTCGACCCGGCTGCGCCACTGTGCGACACGTTCCTCGGCGCTGCGCAGCTTCTCCTCTGCCTCGGATTCGGCTTCGGCGCGAATCCGTTCGGCTCGTTCCCGCGCTTGAACGAGGTCGGCTTCGATGGCCTGGGCGTGGCGTCGGCGCACTACGGCGGCGTAGCGCAACGCGGCGCCGACCACAACGAGGGCTACAAGCACGGGGGCTATGAACGCAGCGGCCACCAGCATGTCGGCCCCGCTCATCGCCCCACCCCTAACCGTGCCTCGCGCTGTTGCCTACGCCTCGACCACAGGGGGTGACCTATGCCCGCCGCCGGATGTACTGGCGGGACCACGCGCCCGGGCCGACGGTACGCATGTCGTCCGCTGTGGGGTATCGCTACCCGCCGTGTACGAAGTTAATTCCTCACTGCCGTGAGGTTAGGAGGCGGTAGCGGGAACCGGCAACCGGGATCAACGCCGGTCAGCGGCTTTACCGTGCACTCACCTAACACTTGTATAACCCCGATAACCTCCAGAGCGTATCCGACTTCTTTGACGGGTGCCGGGGCGTGCCGCTTTCCGGCAAGGTCAACGGGCTCCTCGACACGGCGGCCCCGGCCTGGGTGGCAGGTATCGCCAATACCTCCAACGGCGGCTAGCTGGTTCCGGCCTCGGGAGGGTCTGCGTCGAAATCGGGTTCGGGCAGGTCCACTTCGGTCCCTTCCGCCTCCAACTCCTCACGGACCAGCCGGTAGGCCAGCCCCGGCGCGTAGCCCTTGCGGGCCAGCACACCCATGGCGCGGCGTGCGCGGACAGCCACGTCCTTGTGGCGGGTGGTGGTGAGTTTGCGCCGCACGAGCGCGCGGGCCGTGTCCTCCTCACGGTCGGGGGTAAGCCCAGCGTCGACGGCCTCACGCACGGTGTCCTCGGCCACGCCACGACGCCGCAGTTCGGCGGCGAGGGCGCGCCCCGCCAGCCCGCGGCCGGTGTGACGGGAATCGACCCAGGCGTGGGCGAAGGCGACATCGTCGATCAGCCCGACCTCACTGAACCGGCCGAGCACCTCGCCGGCGATCTCGTCGGGGATGTCGTGGTCGGCGAGGGCCTCGGCGAGTTGGGCGCGGGTGCGCGGTGTGGTGGCGAGCAGCCGCAGGCAGATGCCGCGGGCTTTGGCCGCTGGATCGTCCTCGGGCGGCGCCGCCCCGGGTAACGGGTCCTGCCCCTCCTGCCCGTGCATCAGCCCTCCCCTCAGGCGTCAGTAGACGGCGTCGCCTTACTGCGGGTGGTGCGCTTGGCTGTCGCGGCAGTGGGGGACGCGCTCTCGGCTGCTTGCTCGCTTTCCTTGGTTTCCTTGGTCTTGGCCTTGGCGCCAGTGCTCGCGGCACTCTTGGCGTCGGACTTGGTGTCCTTGCCCGCGGCGGCCTCGGAACCGGCGGCCTCGCCCTTGGCGCTGTCGTCGCTGCCGGTGGGAACCCCCAGCTTCTCCTTGATCTTCTTCTCGACCTCGTTGGCCATATCGGCGTTGTCGCGCAGGAAGTTGCGGGCGTTCTCCTTGCCCTGGCCGAGCTGGGTGCCCTCGTAGGTGTACCAAGCACCGGACTTGCGCACGACCCCGTTCTCGACGCCGAGGTCGATCAGCCCACCTTCGCGGCTGATCCCCACCCCATAGAGGATGTCCATTTCGGCCTGCTTGAACGGAGGAGCCGTCTTGTTCTTGACGACCTTGACCCGGGTGCGGTTGCCGACCGCGTCGGTGCCGTCCTTGAGGGTTTCGATGCGGCGCACGTCGAGCCGCACTGACGAGTAGAACTTCAGGGCACGGCCGCCAGTGGTGGTCTCGGGACTGTTGTGGACCATCACCCCGTCGACGAAGTAGTTGTGGTGCCCGGCAACCTCGATGTCGAAGCGGCGCGCGCCTTCGGGTTCGAAGACGGGCTCGACGTCGACCACGGGTGTAGCCACGAGCCGCTCCTCAGGCTCGGCGAAATCGGGGGCGAGCCGGCACTGGCCGCGCAGCCGCTGCGGCAACACATCGGCGTTCACGCTGGGCACGTAGGGCGCGACCAGCTCCTGAAACTGGGCCGTAGCCGCGGTGGTGAACCGGATGCAGGTCTGCCCTTCGGGACCGGGCTGTGCCAAGGTGACGTCGAGTCCGTGGGTGTCGCGCAGATAGTCGGTGAGACGTTGCTGCGAGCCCGGGCTCAGGTGCGCCACGGGGATCTCGATCCGGCCCGCGTCGTGCTCGGACGCGGCACGGTCCGCGAGACCGGAGGTGAGGGAGCCGGCGTCCATGTACCACACCGCTAGCGCCAGCGGCGTGAGCGACTTCAAAAACTCCCACGTGAGGTGCTTAGTGGCGCCGTCGAACTCGACGACCTCGGCGAGTTCGTCGAGTTCGGGCAGCGGGCGTGACCGCGCGACGAGCCTTCCGGCGGCGTCGCTGATGCGCGTGTGGTAGACGTTGGGCAGCAGCGAAAGCTTCCAGTCGAGATAGTCAGCCTGGTGCTGGGGGTGGCTCATGCTCCACCGCGCCCCGCTGTGCCCGCGCGGGGGCGCGGAGAGGTCGGCGCCCCCCATGATCGACCCCAGCAGGAGTTGGCGCTGCTGCTCGCTCAGGTGGAAGGGCTGGGCGGTGAGGACCCGATCGCCAGGCAGCAGCTCGCCGGCCTCGCGCCAGCCTCCCGGCGTGCGGAGCAGGTGGTTAGGTGTGGCCGAGAATTGCGCCGGAGCGTTCTCGCCCGCACCGGCCACGGTGAACCGCAGGAAATGCTCGGTGGTTCCGTTGTCGAACCAGTTCACCACCGGACGCGGCACGACTCGGTCGGTGTCGGGGTCATAGGAGAGGACTTCGACGTCCATCCGCTGATCGACGATCGCGCCGACCTTCTCCTGGGAACCATCGGCCAGCGTGACGGGGGTGTGGTAGTCCATGCACCCGAACATCACGCCGACCTTCTCGCGAAGCTGGTTAATGAAGATCGCGGTCGTGCCGGTCTGGTGCAGCGCACCGGCTATCTTGCGCAAAGCCTGCGACATCAGTCGGGCTTGGAGACCGACGTGGCTGTCTCCCATCTCCCCCTCGATCTCGGCGCGGGGCACGAGCGCGGCCACGGAGTCGATGACGATGATGGAGATGGCCCCCGAGCGGATCAACATGTCGGTGATCTCCAGGGCCTGCTCGCCGGTGTCGGGCTGGGAGAGCAGCAGGTTGTCGGTGTCGACACCGATCTTCTTGGCGTAATCGGGGTCGAGTGCGTGCTCAGCGTCGACAAAGGCAGCGATCCCACCGGCATGTTGGGCGTTGGCCACCGCATGCAGGGCCACGGTGGTCTTCCCAGAGCTTTCTGGACCATAGACCTCGACAATCCGGCCGCGGGGGATACCGCCGATACCGAGCGCGACGTCAAGGGCGATGGAGCCGGTGGGGATCGACTCGATGGGCGGGCGGTCGTCATCGCCGAGGCGCATGACGGTCCCCTTGCCGAACTGGCGCTCGATCTGCGCCAGGGCGGTTTCGAGAGCCTTGTCTCGATCAGCAGATGCCACGGTGAACCCCTGTTGGGTTGATGTCTTCTTCTTCATCTCGCGAGTGACGCTATGCGGTCGCGATGACATTCCGCGACGTCATCCGCCACCCTGTGGACGACCGGTGGTCGCGTCGCTCCCCTGGTCGGCGCGGCCGTCCCAGCGCGAGCCGGGAGGCGCGCCCCGCGCCTCGCGGCCGGCCCGACAGTCCGATTCGGTTGTCGTCCTGCTAACGCGGACTGACCCGAATCCCTACCTTCATGCTACCCGAACTTCTGTTCGATCGCTCGAATGCGCGTTCGACACTGTTCGTGGGGCGTGTCGCCACCGTCGGGCCTCAGCGGGCGGCGGCAGGGACCCCGAATGTCTCGCACACCGCGGCCCATACCTCCTTGGCGCTGATGCCGTCGTCGAGCGCCTGGCGCACAGTACGCGAGCCCAAGCGCTCGATCACGTAGTCCTGCGCCAGGCTGTCGGCGTAGCTCTCACCGAACTGTTCGTACATGCGCTGCCAGAAATGGGAAAATCTCATCAGTCCCAGTATCGGGCCGGTCCTATGCTGTGTCACCTCCATCGCCCCGGAGCGGGCGCCCTCGAGAACATCCGAGAAACCGGCACGGCAAACGCGATCACCGCCGTGGCGGCTGGTAGGGAGGCGGTGGAGCCGGCATGGCGCGCGGCGGCGCGTGACCGCCGGGCTGAGGGGCATAACCCGGGTGGGGTTGGCCCGGCGGCGGAGCCACCGGGGGCGGCGTGGCATAGCCGACCGTGGGGTAGCCACCCGGCGGGGCCGGGGCGGGCCGGCGGCGCTTACGGTAGCGCAACCGTTCGGCCAACCAGGCACCCACGACGAAGTTCCCCGGCAGGAAGACCCACAGCACGGCCCACCCCAAAGCGCCCCCATAGGTCTCGATCAGCCCCAGGCTGAGCGCACCGGCACCGGGCAGGGCCGCTGGCATCTCCCCCGTGGAGTCGATCAGCGTGTTGTAGGAGAACAACAAAGCGAAGAACCCCAGATAGAGCACATGGCCACCGGGGCCGCGCCACAACAGGTAGGCCAGGGCGCCGACCACCATCGCCAACGGCAGCACCACAGAGGTGAAAGAGGCGAAAACGTTGCGGACCGCGACATCGGTCATCTCCTGCAAGGCGTTGTCACCAACGGCGAGCAGCAAAAGCACCGACCAAAGCGGAATCCACACCAGCAGCCCCAGCAACGGGATGGCGACGAGCGCGCGCGTCAACGCGCCGCGCTTAGGCAGCAGCGGCGGCGGCACCGGCCCGGGGGTGGCCACCGCTGAGCCGACCAAAGCGGCGAACAGCAAAAACCCGAGGACGCCGGCGAGGACAACGAGAAAAATCGCCTGGTCACCCGTACTGGTCACCCACCCCAACACCGGGTCGCGCATGGCAAGAGACCCGAGGGGCATCAGCAGCGGCAGGCGCGGCAGAAAGGCGACCACGGCCGTGGCGAGCAGAACCAGCGGCATCGCGTAGCAGACCGCCGCGACCCGCAACCGCGCGGGCACACTGACGACCCCCACAGCGAGCAGCGCATAGAACGGCCACAGTTCCATCTGGTAGGCGAGAACCCCAGCGATGACGGGGGCCGAGAAGTCCGCGCCTTCCCCCAGAGCCAGCGGGTGGGACGGATAGATCGACGAGACCGCCCCACCTGCGGCGAAACCCAAAAGGGCGAAGCAAAGCAGGCTCAACAGCAGCACCCGCGGGATGCCGCGGGCCACCCAGCCGCGCGGCGAGAGCAACCGCCGCCAGGCAGGGCCGGCGTTTTGGCGAGCGAAGGGCGTGAGCAGCCGTAGCGCCAAGACTCTGGCGCGGCCCTCCACAGTGGTGAGATCGCCACTGAGCGCCTCGCGCGCCAGCGTATTCCACCAGGGCACAGCCAGAGAACGCACGTTCGGCAGCACAACGGAATGGACGTGGCGGCGCTGGGGCTCGTCAAGGATCTCGATACCGATCGCTACGGCACGGTCACGTTCGGACGGAGCGAGGCGAAACCCCAGCCGGGCGGCGTGCAAGAGAGCTGCGTCGATGGTCTCGCGGGCGTGGTGGCCGATGCGCTCCAGCCGGGCACACCGGCTACCGCAGTCGGCGTGAGAGCAGGCGTGGGCCGCGGCGATGAGCGGGACCTCGTTAACGATGATCTCGCTGAGCACCTGGTGTTCCCTGGAGCCGCCCGCGGCCAGACGGCGCATCCCCTCGATGCTGACGTCATGGCCACGGTAGGTGGGGGTGCTGGTGGGCGCGTGGGCGGCGGCGAACGCCGTGATAGCCAGCGCCGCACTCTCAGGCCCCTCGATGGCGGAGAGATAGTCGCGGTCGTAGCTGGTGTCTCCGGTGTCGTCGAGCCAGTCACGCAACCGCGCCGCGCCGCTGCCGCACAGCCACTCCTCGGCGCGATCCGGATAGGTGGCGAACAGGGCCGCCAGTTCGGCGGACTCGTGCACGGTGTGGCCGGCGAAGGTGATGGGCCGCCCGACAGTGGTGGCGCGCAGCGGCTGGCTCGGCAAGGGAGTGCTGTGCTCGCTGAGGGCGAGCGTCCACTGATTGTCGATGAGCTGCGTGGCGACCCGCGTCAACTCCTCACCGGAGTCGTCGACCCGCTGGCCGGTGATGGCGGCGAACGCCTCGGCGGCAGTGGGCCGCTGGCCGGGGGCACGGTTGAGCGCACGCTGGACGACCTCGTGCAGCGCGGGCGGGAGCTTGTCAGCCGCACTGTCGGGCTCCTCGTTGATCGTGCGGTAGCGCAGCGTCTCCAGCGGGCCCGAACCGTAGGGCTGGCGACCGCTGCCGGCGAAGGCCACCAACTCTGCCCAGCAGAACATGTCGGACTCGGGGCCGGCCCGGTGGCCGTCGTAGCGTTCCGGGCTGATCCAGCCAGGCGTGCCGACGACGATGTCGGATCGGGTCATCGACGCCTCGTCGAGAGCCTGAGCGATGCCGAAGTCCAGAACCTTGGGGCCCTCGGGTGAAAGGATGACGTTGTCGGGTTTGAGGTCGCGGTGCACGATGCCTTCGCGGTGGATGGCCGCCAGCGCCTCGGCGAGCCCGGTGGCGAAGGCGGTGAGGTGACCGCCCGCCAGCGGGCCGGCGCTCGCGATGTGCTCGCGCAGCGTAGGGCCGGAGACGTAGGCGATGGCGAGCCAGGGCTGCTCGGTGTGCGGATCGGCGGCCAGCAGCGGAGCGATACAGCGCCCCCGCACCCGCTTGGCGAGGCCGACCTCGCGCTCGAACCTGCCACGGTAACCGGGGTCGGCCGCGTATTCGGGGCGCACCATCTTCACGGCCGCGGGGTATCCGGAAGAGTCCCGACCGTAGTAGACGACCCCCATACCTCCCGCGCCCAGCCGGCCAATGAGCTGGAACGCGCCGATCTGCGCCGGGTCATCCGTGGTGAGGGGCGCCAGACGAGTGTTCACGGACTCGGTCACGGTTACTGCTGCTCCTGTGGGCGGTAGCGAGACGTGGTGCAGTGACGGTCGGGCTGCGAGGGCCACGGCGACGCACCAACACGCGCCCCACCCTGCCCTGACCGCCCCATTATGGCGATGAGCGCCACCCCACTGGCGAGGTGACGGCTTCAACCGTAGGACGCGCCTTGGTTAGCAACGGTGCCATGATCACGACAGACCGATATCGGGATGTTGCAAACCCCGAAGGTTCACTCCACTTGCTGGACCACTTGTTGGCCCCAGCCGGAGAAGGAAACTAGCCCCTGCCAGAGCCGGGAACCCAGCGGGAGGCCAAGCGAAAGAGCCGAAGAAGGCGCAGTCGAGGGGGCGGCGCCGAGGTGGCGGAGTCGGAGAGGACACCGTCCCGGCCAGCCACGGAGCGCCCGAGGCGCGCCAAGGGGGCGAGGGGCAACAGGGGAGCTACCTCGCCTTAAGCCTTAACTGCCGCATGGGGGACTGTTGCCGACTCATTCTCAGACGGGCGCACCCGGCGGCCACACTCACGGTACGTTTGTCCCGTCGATCCACCCGGAGGGGGTATCGGCAGCGGCCTTCCGCTAAGGAAATAACTAAGGAAATGAACGGAAGCACCAGCAGGCGAGGACACCGAACGCACCAAGCCTGACGAGGAAGCTGAGGAAACACTTTGAAAATTTGCGCCGATTCACCCCATTTGCGCAATTCTCAACAAGTGGTCAAAACAGCCATGTCCCGCTGATAGCGTCGCAGGTCAACGAGGGTGCTCCCCGCGCGTGCGGGGATGGTCCCAAGTCGATTCATCAGACGATCGGGAGTCCAAGGTGCTCCCCGCGCGTGCGGGGATGGTCCCAAGAGTTTTTCGGAGCTGGTGAGCCCCTCGGCGTGCTCCCCGCGCGTGCGGGGATGGTCCCGACCGCGACGAGGGCCGTCGCTCGAAAGCCGAGTGCTCCCCGCGCGTGCGGGGATGGTCCAGACGAGGCCGAGGTCCGTCGTCAGGAGAAGGAGTGCTCCCCGCGCGTGCGGGGATGGTCCCTGACTATGGCGGACCGAACGCTCCAGCTCTCCGTGCTCCCCGCGCGTGCGGGGATGGTCCCAGATTCACAGCATTCAACAGGTTCTGGGTCTGGTGCTCCCCGCGCGTGCGGGGATGGTCCCGAGTCCGGCGAGCACGCACACTACGGCACCGAGTGCTCCCCGCGCGTGCGGGGATGGTCCCCCGTGGCGCCGCGACCAGCGAAACTTCAACTCGTGCTCCCCGGGGGTGCGGGGATGGTCCCGCTCGGCTACATGTTCCGCTCCTGGCCGCTGTGTGCTCTTCGTGTGCGGAGTCTGTGGCTGGCGGGCTGGGAGGGTGCGGCGTTCGCTCGTGCCTCGATCGCTGCGCGATCTCGGCAGCCTGAAGGGGGCGCGGTGGCGGGGGTGAGGTGGGAAGAGTGTGGGGGCACGGTGGCTCCGGGGTGTGTGAAGCGCTACGAGTAGCCCTCAGCGTGAAGGAACGCTGCTGTAGCTCGAAACGCAACAGCGGGTGACATCCCCCACCTCGGGTCTAGCGGCAGGCGTGCCCGCTGCGCCGCGTTGAAAGCCGTGCTCCTGAGACACCCCCGCCTCGGGGCTCGCGACAGGCCCCCGCCGCGCCGTGGCAGGGGGCAGCCGCCGTGCTCCACATGGGTACCGGCCTCGACGTAGCAGCGCCCCGTGGCAAAGGGGCGCCCTCTCGCAGCACGGCGCCAGGCTAGGGCACCCCGCCCCCGGATACGGCCCATCGCGATTTGGCTGGTCCGCGTCAGGGTGTTGCCCACGCCTAGGGCGCCCGCCTCAAGTACAGCCCGCCCTCAGTAGTGGGGTGAACTCCCGTGGGGCGCGGCGCTAGGGCACCCACCCCAAGTACAGCCCGCCCTCAGCAGTGGGGTGAACTCCCGTGGGGCGCGGCGCTAGGGCGCCCACCCCAAGCACAGCCCACCCCTGGCTGCTGAGATCGCGCAGCGATCGAGGCACGAGCGACGGGAAA
>NZ_BAABDD010000024.1:0-64979 GCF_039539445.1 Salinactinospora qingdaonensis | reverse complement strand
CTGTTCACCGGCTTCGACCTCCTCACCCCCGGCCTACAACCCATCACCTGCTGGCGCCCCCACCACCCACCCACCAACCCCGACCCCGTCTGGCTCCACGGCGGCCTCGGCGTCCTTGCCAATCGGGGCTAGCCTCGGCAAGCCGTCGTGCCCGTTGTTGGCTGATGCTTCCCGACGACCCCAGGACCACCCATGCCCACCCCACACGCTCCCCTCATCTTGCCCCTACCGGAAACGTTCCCAACCCCACACTCCACCGCGCCCTATGCGCGCCGCCTCCACACCGCGCTCAACGACCTCCCTCTCCCCGCAGGAACCCCAGCACTCACCCCCACCAGCAGTCCCCGCGTGCTCGCCGCCTACTACCAGGCCGGTCTACTCATCTACGATCTCATCACCCTCACCGGCCTGGACTACACCCACATCCACACCCGCCTAGCCGCCGCCAGAGTCACCCTGCGCCCGCCCAGCCACGCCGCCACCCTCCTCGCCATCCGCGCCCACCACCACGACATCCCCGTCTCCCTACCCACCCCTACAGAAAGCCCCACATGAAACTGCCCGTCGCGCTGATCAACCTCGACAACGGGTGGAGCCACCACAACTTCGACTTCACCCACCTACCCACCCTCTTCACCCACATGGCCGAACCACCCGCGTTGATCCTGGTCAACGAGGCCACCCGCTGGTGGGACCACGGCGGCCACGGCAAATACAGCGCCGCCCGCGCCCTCTCGCAGAGGTACAAAGTGCCCTACACCGCCGAGGTGGGCTGGTTGGAGCGCAGCGACCACCCACCCGCCCTCATCTACGACCCCACCCGGCTGCACCTGACCTGGTGGGGCAACGCCCGCTCCACCCCCACCCTGGCCCGACGCAACACCGCCCACCTCCTCCTAGCCGACAGCGATAAACACCCCACCGACCCGCCCGACCTGCGCGTGGTGCTGCAACACTGGCACCCCTGGGACGGCGACACCCGCCTGCACCAAGCCCGGGCCATCTCCTGGACCGCCGACCCCCGAGTGCCCACCCTGCTCGGCGGCGACCTCAACTCCACCGCCAGCGGCCCCCACCTCCCCGACAAAACCTGGCAACACGTCCCCGCCCACCAACGCCACCACAAAGGCCACCAACCCGCAGGCCCCACCACCGCCTGGCACGCCGACACCCGCGCGCTGGACCACCTCATCGGCACCTGGAACCCCCAAGAGGGAAAACGCACCCACGGTGCCGGCTTCCACGCCCTCGCCGAACTCGCCCACACCCACGGCACCCCCGCCGAAGAAGCATTCCGCCCCACCACCAACACACCCCCCGAACACGGCGGCGCCATGCTCATCGACTGGCTCCTCGTCAACCACCCCCTACACCACACCCTCACCCCCGGCACCTACCACGTCCACACCCCACCCACCGACCACCCACCACTAACCGACCACCGCCTCATCACCGCCACCCTCCAGCTCTAACCAACCCCCTCTCCCATCGGGAGCGCCACCGTCTTATATAGGCCCACTCTTCGAGGCGAAGCAAGCACCCACTGATGCGCACGAGGGCAACGACGATTACCGACTCACCTCCACGCCCGTGGAGAGCACTGCGCCGGAGCGAACCGCCGGCGCAGGTCTTGCGACTCACCTCCACACGCGTGGAGAGCACCGGGGTCCCCTGCGGGATCTCCAACCGGGCCGCGACTCACCTCCACACGCGTGGAGAGCACGGGTGAACCCCCGTGGTGAAACTCGCTCTGGTCGACTCACCTCCACACGCGTGGAGAGCACGCCTTGAGTCCGGCCAGCATCGCGCGCGCGTCCGACTCACCTCCACACGCGTGGAGAGCACCCCTCCGAGTCCGAGATTGACGCCATGCTCACCGACTCACCTCCACACGCGTGGAGAGCACAGCGGCGCCCGTCGGACAAGTACGCGCGCGCGACTCACCTCCACACGCGTGGAGAGCACCCCATCACCGCGCCGCGAAACGCCTCGCTACGCGACTCACCTCCACACGCGTGGAGAGCACGTGCTCAGGTCGCGGATCTTGTTGTAGGTGTTCGACTCACCTCCACACGCGTGGAGAGCACTCGGCGGCTGCGGCCAGATCGGAGTAGCGGCCCGACTCACCTCCACACGCGTGGAGAGCACGGCGCGGGGCCACCATAGCCCCCCGATGACCGGGACTCACCTCCACACGCGTGGAGAGCACACCTCCGTCGGGCTGCGGTGGGTCGCCGCGAACGACTCACCTCCACACGCGTGGAGAGCACGCCTGCCACACCGTCTTCACGAGCGTCGGCGCCGACTCACCTCCACACGCGTGGAGAGCACGGTGACGCCGTTGACATGGCGGAGGAATCCGGCGACTCACCTCCACACGCGTGGAGAGCACTTCCCTGACCGGCCGCCGATATCGATCGGATGCGACTCACCTCCACACGCGTGGAGAGCACCCGCCGGTGAGCATCCAACACATGCAGACGGTCGACTCACCTCCACACGCGTGGAGAGCACCACCTCAGGCGGGAGCCTGTCCGGCTCGAATCCGACTCACCTCCACACGCGTGGAGAGCACACGAGCGCGCAGCGGTCGATCGAGATCCAGAGCGACTCACCTCCACACGCGTGGAGAGCACGGCGCCCACGGCGGAGTCTCCTCAGCGAAGTACGACTCACCTCCACACGCGTGGAGAGCACCAGGCCGAGGCCGCCGGCGACATCGGCAAGAGCGACTCACCTCCACACGCGTGGAGAGCACGAAGCGGTCGTGCGTCACGCCATCAAGGCCAGCGACTCACCTCCACACGCGTGGAGAGCACTGATCGTGGCGTTCGTTGCCGCTGGCGTGTGGCGACTCACCTCCACACGCGTGGAGAGCACCTATCCGAGCTAGGGGCGCCCCGTCTGTGCTACGACTCACCTCCACACGCGTGGAGAGCACATATGACAGCGCGACTGCCCCGCGCGGCCACCCGACTCACCTCCACACGCGTGGAGAGCACCAAGGCGTCGTCGTTGCCACGCTCGGCCTCGGCGACTCACCTCCACACGCGTGGAGAGCACTACACGCCCTTGACGTCGAGCTCCCCGCCGGTCGACTCACCTCCACACGCGTGGAGAGCACAGGCCGGTCAAACCCGACCGCGACAAGTCAGGCGACTCACCTCCACACGCGTGGAGAGCACGAGATCGACGTAGGCGCCGGAATTGAGGACGTCCGACTCACCTCCACACGCGTGGAGAGCACCTACGGCGATGGGGAGCGAGCGGCGATAATGGCGACTCACCTCCACACGCGTGGAGAGCACAGCATCCGGTCTACCGTGCGCCGCCAAAAACCCGACTCACCTCCACACGCGTGGAGAGCACCCTTCACGAGCTGGAGTTTCACAATTGCACAATACCGTTTTCTTCTTTGAATTCGATGAGTTGGAGCCCTTCGAAGTCGGTGACTCGTCTTCTGCGTTCTCCGGCGGTTTTGATGATGTAGCGCTGTTCGTTGTCTGCGGGATGGACACAGACGGCGGCGCCGTCGCCGACAGCGGTGCTGACGGTTTCCCAGAGTTTGTCGCGTACGCGGGCGGAGACGGAGCCGACGTAGAGGCCGGGGGTGGGTTCGGTGAGCCAACGACTGAGGGAACCTCGGACGTAGTCGGGTACGGCGGTGGTGGAGATGACGACGAGGTTGGGCATGGGTGTGTTCACCAGTCCACTTCTGCGGCGTGATTGATTCCGGCGTCGACGGGTCCTAGGTCGGGGTCCCAGAGGTGGACGAGTTCGGTTTCTTCTGGGGCGGCGGCATCGGTGATGTCGGGGTTGAGGAGTCGTTGGATGTCGTTGGCGATTTTGGGCATGAGGCGGTAGAGGCGGAAGTTTTCGCGTAGTCGGATGCGTGCTTCGCGGTCGGGGTGGGTGCTGTTGCTGAGAGCGAAGGCCAGCGGGATGGTGTGCTGGGCTTTGTAGAGGTCGGCGATGTCGTAGACGAAGGATTGCTGTTTGCCGCTGTGAATGAAGCCGAGGGCGGGTGAGCATCCCAGGGCGAGGATGGCGGCGTGGGTGGCTCCGTATAGGGCGGTGTTTGCTGCGGATACGGCTTGGTTGACGGGGTTTTGGGTGTCCCAGTTTTCGGGGTTGTAGTTGCGTTTGAAGCCGCGAAGGCGGTGGCGCTGCGCCATGGAGTGGTAGAGGGCTTTCATGCGTTGGCCTTCGAGGCCGCGGAGTTGCTGGAGGGTGGTTCCTTCGGGCACGGGGGTGTTGAACCGCATTTGGTACATGCGGCTGGCGACTTCGAGGCGTGTGGTGTCGTCAGCCCAGGCGCGGGCTTGGCGTTCGAGCCATTCGGTGGTGAGGTCGGAGGGTTGGCTGCCGGAGTACATGCGCACGCCGCCGGCACCGGACCAGACGACGGTGGTGCCGTGGCGGGCGCATGTGGCCATGGCGGGATTGGTGGCTGAGGTGCCGGTTCCCAGCAGGATGCAGGACAGGGAGGCCACTGGGAGGTAGACGCGGCTGGTCTCGCCGTCGGGGGGTTGGATTTGGGCACAGACTCCGGTGTCGTCTTGGACGACGCGGACGTTTTCGAGGTAGAGGAAGGACAGGGAGTCGGCTACGCGGGGCAGCATCGCTACGGTGGGTGCGGTGAGCAGGCGGCGCGCTTTGGGGAAGGGGCCTGTCATGAGTGCTCCTGGGTGGGGCCGAGGCTGAGCATGCCGCATCCGTAGGTTTTGGCGCGGCCGATGCCCTCGATGAGGGCGGTGTGGAGTTGCTGGGGGTCGGTGACCATGGCGGTGCCGTCGAATTGGGTAACGCCGTGGCGGGTGTCGCGGGTGCCGCGTATGTCGGACAGTTGGGCTGCATGCAGCTGCAAGGGGTGGAGTCCGACGTTGGTGGCTTTGCGGAGCCACCACAGCTCGGCCTGTTCGCCGTGGAGGTGGGCGAGTTTGCCGCGTTTGTGTGGTTCAGCGGTGTTGCCGTGGCGTTTGGTGGGGTTGGCGGCGATGCGGTAGCGCACGCGCATGCCGGCGTGCAGGGTTGCGAGGAAGCCGGTGATGCAGCGTTGTTGCGCGCTGTGAACGAAGTCGTGCGAGAGCTTTTCCAATTGGGGTGGGATGCAGGTTTGGGCGAGGATGCGTAGCCCAGTTCGGGTGATCTCGGCGCGATAGAGCAGACCGCTGGCGCGGCGTGGCTGTTCGCCCAATCCGTCGGGGACGAGGTGCATGAGTTCGCGGTGCAGTTGGTCTCCGTCGAGGAGGCCGCGTCGCCACAGACGGGTGCATTGGGGGTGGACTGCGATCTGGGTGAGCCAAATGTCCATTCAGCGCTCGCTGCCGGTGACGTAGGTAGCTAGATGGTCGAGGTAGTCGGTGCGCCTGGGGGCGCAGAGCTCGTGTGAGAGGTGGTGAGTGACCTGCCACAGGGGGCGGTCTCGGTAGGTGCGGTCGATCACGGTGAAGGCGTCGGGATCGTCGCGAAGCTCGGTGTAGATGGTTGCGTCCTCGTGGCGGTCTTCGAAGACGAAGTCCACGGCCACACTGTGCTCGGTAGCGGGCCGAGTCCGCGCGAGAGGCACGCGAGTCTTTAACTCGGTGACCGGGTCGTCGACGGGCCGGTCGAGCAGTAGGGGTTGGTTGGGTGGGCAGGAGCGCCGCCCCAGGTAGGGCTGCCAATGGGGCGCACGCAGCGCTGTTCGCACCTGGTCCACCAGTGCTTGAGGGCCTTCTATGGCCAC
Organism: Salinactinospora qingdaonensis; assembly: GCF_039539445.1. Taxonomy (NCBI): domain Bacteria; kingdom Bacillati; phylum Actinomycetota; class Actinomycetes; order Streptosporangiales; family Nocardiopsidaceae; genus Salinactinospora; species Salinactinospora qingdaonensis. The sequence goes on along the minus strand of NZ_BAABDD010000024.1, from coordinate 59,251 downwards.
AGTGAAGGCCGCGTCGGCGAGGTATTCGCGCCAGGTTTGTATGGTGCCTTTGCCGGTGGGGCGGCCTTTCTCATCGGCGGTGGGGATTTTGGCGGGGGGCGGCAAAGCGCCGCCGGCGGTGTGGTAGTCCACGATGCGCACGCCAGGGCGATCGATGCGCACGGTGAAGCACAACGGTTTGAAATCGGCGAGCGCACTACCGCGCGGGCGTCCCATGGCTGCGGCGATCAAACCGAGCATTCCCGAGCGAGTGGGGAAACCTGCGGTGTCGCGGCTCTCGTAGACGCTGCGTTCGCCCCAGCTCTGCAGCGGGCCGGCTAGGCGTAGCAGGAGGCCGCTCACTGGTGGTCCTCCTGGCAGGCGGCAACGGCGGCGGCGACCAGGTCGTCAAACGAGGGCTGTGCCAAGCCGAGATGCTCGGGCTCGGCGACGTTGTCGCTGGCGGTGTGGCCGGACCACAGCGTGTGCTCGGCCCCCAGGAGGCGGTAGATCGCCGCGGCATGGGAGTCCATCCGCTCAGCCGAGTCCTGGAGGTGGCCCTGCTCGCTGTAGAGGGGAGCTTCGAAGGCCGAGGCGAGGGAGACGGGGCGGTCGTCCCGTACGCCGATATGGACCAGCTCAGGCGCGGTCGAGGGAGCGGTGGCGTTTTTCTTTCCCGAGGGCAAGGTGCGGATGAAGGCGTCCAGGAAGGCGCTGATGAGGGTGACGGCCAAGGTGGTGTCGCCGTTGAGGTTGGCTACCAGACCGGCCAGGTCCAGATTGGCATAGCGGTAGAAGGTGCCGGCGCTGAACATGGCGGTGTTGATGTGGCCGCTTCCGGGCAGGTTGAGTTTTTCCTCAACGTCGTCGACAGCGGCGAAGAAGTCGTATTCCACCCGGGTGGCGTGGGTGGTGAAGGCGTGCGCCATCTGCACAGCGCCGTCGACGTTGGCCCCGGGTAGCTCGGCCAGCATCCGTCCGAACAGGTTGATGGTGGCGCTGCGGCGGCCAAGGATCTTGGCGATGTCCTTACCCGGCAAGACCGGCTGGGTCTTTTCGCGGGGTTTCTTCTTGCGCTGCTGTTCGGCCAGGATGGCCTCGTGGTGCTCAGCAGCGAGGTTGGCCAGCTCCGCAATCCCGGCCTCGGGCAGCAACAGCAGCACGTTGGTGGTCAGGACTTGTTCTTCTCGCTCGTTTTGTTCTTGTTTGAGGCTGATGCCATTGCCCGCCGACAGTGCGACCTGGATGCCGGCAGCTTCGGCCTCTTCGCGGCTCCAGCCCTGCTCGGCCAAATGTTCGGCCACCCCTACGACGACGCGGCGCGTGCGCACGGTCTCCTCGTCAGCGCCGAGTTGTTTTTCGACCTCTTTACGGATGACGCGCTTCCAGCTCTGACTGGAGACCCGGGTCCGCTCTACTCCGCCAAAAACCAGGTTTTTGGGTGCTCCCAAATCGTCGCGGTTGACGTTGGAGTAGGGCAGGGTTTGCAGGGCGTGGATGTCGATGTAGGCCGGCGTAGTCACTTTTGCTCCTGAGTGTTGTTCGTCGAGGGGTCGTCGTTGGCGTCGTTGAGGGTGCGGTAGAAGTCGCGTAGCCATGCAGCGGCCTTGCGCTGGCGGAAACGGTCCCACTCAGCCAGGTCGCAGATGAGTGCCACCCAGTCCACCGAGATCTGGGAGCTGCGCAGCAGCGCCATCAAGCGGGGCAGTTGGCGGTGAGCCTCGGTGCTGTTGTTGCGGCACACCAACTGCAGCCGGTCTTCGGCGCTGGACTCGCTGACGGCCTTCTCGTTGACCGCATAGGCCAGGGTCGCCCCCAGCGATCGCGGCAGCACGGGTTTGGACGAGGTCTCGTCGCCCGCCCCGTGTTCGCTTTGGCTCTGCCCTTCCGGTGTGGTGGAAGTCTTGCTGGCAGCGGCGTCGATATCGTTCTGGCGAGCCTGGCGTGGCTGGGCACACATCAGTGCGGCCACCCCTAGAAACGCTCGTTGGGTCGCCTGGTTAGCCCGTTCGGGAAGGAAACGGGCGACCTCTCGGAAGGCGCCAAAGGTGCGTGGGTCTCCCGGTTCCATACCGGCGGCCCGGCGAAGGGCCGCCCGCCGCCCCGGCGAGGGCAAAACCTCGCTTTGGATATGGGCGACCAACCCCCAGGCACGTCGCCGCAATTCTTTTCTCTGTTCTTGTGCAGGACGCAAACGCCTATCAACGTCAGCCATCCGCCGTCTCCTTTCAGGAGGAACGCCAGCCACGCAAAATTACGCTTCGGTGGCGTTCCAAAATTTTGATGTCGTGGCCCGAACGCGCATAATCCTTCGTCACCTGGTCATAGGTGTTAAGGGCGTGGTGGATGAATCTGTTGCCGATCCCGCCCTGCGGCGGCTCTTCAGGGCGCACAATCGTCCAAAACTGCCATTCGGCCACGCTCCAGTAGCGCGCCATGCCTGGGTGGAGCCAGGCCACCCCCTCATCGCGCTGTCTGCCCCGCCCCGAGGTGCGGGTCAACTCTCGCCACGCCCCACGCAAAGCTGTGCGCAGGTTCTCGCCCGCACGTTCGGCGTTTTGCCGCGCCCGCCTGACCCGATACCACCGCTCCCCCGACCGCGTCTCCAACATCCCCAGCACCGGCGGTGTGGTGCCCGTGTAGTACTGCCGATTCCTGGCCTGCGAACGGTCCTGGTCGAACCCAATCGCGCGAATCCCTACAGTGTCGACGTCGATGGCGACGTCGCCCTCCCGGAACTCATCCAGGTCATCAAACACCTGGGGACGGAACCGTTCCTCTCCCAACGTCTTGCGCAGCAGCGTGTCAAGATCGCGCCAGATGGCACGATCAGCCTGCGCCGCCTGAGGCGAGAGCGGATTCTCAGCCCCCGGCCGCGGAAAATGGATCAGATACGGGTCCTTGGCCGGCCCCTGCTCACGGCGCCACGCCCAGGTGATGTAGGTATCCTCAACCGCCGAACCATCCGCGGCCGGAGCCAGCAGGACAGCATGGCGAAACCGCCCCGTGAGCACCCGCGCCAGCCCGCGTGGCTGCGGCGGAACCCCCAACGGATCCGGCAGTTGCGGCTCCTCCCACGGGGCCAGGTCATCGGCATCTGAAGGTAGATGCGGCAACCCCAGCAGCAGCGTCTCGAACAGGCTGGCCCCCACCGGGTGAAACGAGACGGTGCCCCGCAGCGGTCCCGCCTTGGTATCAGCAGCGCTGGTCTGGCCTACCTTGCGAGACGTACACCGTCCCGGCATGCCATAGAACAGCCACACCAGCATCGAAAAAAACGCTTCAGGCGGACCAACCGGCACCGGCGCCGAATCGACCGTGTGGCTTTGCCACACAAACGACTGCCCCGCCGACCGGCCGGTAACCAGCTTGTTCACCCCAGAGCTCACCAACTCGCCCTTAGAGTTCTGGCACTGCTCCACCAAATCCGGCTGCTGAAGAAACGGCCGCTGGGTTGCCGTATGGAACAACTCGAACCGTTGGGCGAACCCATCGAAATACTCCGCGACCCGATGCGGATCGAAGCACCCATCGCGAAGCACCTCTTCACGCTTCTCCGCCCAAACGGTCTTGTCCTCGATACGGTCCAGCCCGGTGACACGAGCCACCAGCACCGCCAAGATCCGCAGCAACCCCGCCTCGGCCGGCGGCAACGGCACCCGCACCCCCGCGATCGCGTGGGCGTGAACCAGCAGCTCCTCCAAACTGAGCAGATCATCTGGCTTCTTGCCCTGCGGAAGGTCCTGCCCGGGAAGCCAGCCCACCGGACAAAACCCCTGCCTTCGCAGATCAAAGCTGGCACCAGACATAACGCCCCTCCCTTGAGGCAACACGAGCACAAGACGGTAAGGTCCGTAAGGTTGCAGTCTCTCCACGCGCGTGGAGGTGGACCGACCCATGCCCGTCGGGTAATGAAAAAAAGCCAGTGCTCTCCACGTACGTGGAGGTGGGCTGGGGCTGTCCTAACGGCAACCCCAGCAGTGAGGTCGACTCGGCTACGCTGGTGCAGAGACGTGCATGATCAGCACCGTGGCCATCGCCCCCAAGGCGATCAGCGTGAGGGCACGAGCCAGTCGAGTGAGCAGGTCAGGAGACAAGAGGAATTCCTCCCTATGGCAGACAGTCGGCGCTGGGGAGCACCGGACGAAGACCATCCTGTCACACAGAAGACCCAAGCCCGCCTCCTCTACTGGATATCGCCAAAGGAGGAACCTGGACAAAAGAGGACGAATCATGTCTGCCCAGCCTCAGCTTCGACCAGTCCAAGAGTGTGGCTGAGCTGCAATTTCCTCTTGCCGACCGTGGCTGGTCGCCAGTGGCCGGATTCGGCCACCGGCTGGCGAAGGGCGATGAGTTCCTTGAAGGGCCACTTGTCGCCCCAGGGCTTGGGGAGTTGGTGCTCACGTGTTCGCTCCTGCACCAGTGAGCCTGGCACCGGGATCGAGCACCGCATGACCGCAACGACCTGTTCTCGGGTGAAGTTGCCGTCCTCATCGGGTTCGGGGAAAGGCTCACCCTCGGACGAGCCCAGCAGTAGTTGACCGTCGGGGAGTTGAAAGCAGGGCAGGACGCGCTCCGAGTCGGCGTTGAAGCGGGTGGTGGCCTGGTCTTCCTCCACCGGATGTTCGGAAAGGCGGGCCAGGTCTTTGACCTGTTCGGGGGCGCAAATACTCCAGAGAGATGCGCTTTGACCTTCCACCATCGTCTCAGCGATGCGTTCGACCTCGGCATCTTCGAATCCCTCAAGCAACGGGTCCTGCTGGGCGGGAAAGTCGCCCGGGTTGCCACGATCCACGAGGTGTTGCACATCGTCGGGAACAGCGATTCCTGCCGCCTGGTGCTCTTCGAGAAGGCGATGTGCCCGCACGAGAGCGGCCTTGGGATAGATCGTCGTCCATGCTTTGGGCAGATGCCGGAGATTGTGATCGGGCGCGGTGAGCACCACGAGCCGAGGTGACTGATCGTTGGAACGCGCCCAAGCCGGCCGGATCGCATCCAAGACGCGGTGGCGCTGCAAGCGCCCGGCCCGCTGCAGCAACAGCTCAATAGGAGCCAAATCGGTAAAAAGCAGATCGAAATCCACATCCAGACTCTGTTCGATAACCTGCGTCGCCACCAAAATCGCCCGTTTCGGACGTTGACCGTCTTTCCCGAAATCTGCCATCACCTTTTTGGTGATCTCCTCACGCCGGTAAGCGGGAAAACGTGAGTGGAGCAAAGTGATCTCGGGCTGTTGACCGTGTGGCAGACGCTCACGCCACGCACACAGGTCTTGATAGGTGTTTTGGGCCTGGGCGACCGTGGTGCACACAACCGCGGCGCATCCCCCATGCGTGGCGAGTTGACCCAACTCGTGTTCCAGCACCGCGCCGCGCTCGGGCTCAACCTGTGGGGAATTCGGAAGGGCCTCCAACGCCACACTGATCCTGCGTCGCTGCTGCTCAGGAAAGGCAACCGCATGACGCACCGGCTGCTGCCAGCCCCGCTGCACATAGGTCCAGCCCGGGTAGGGCACAGCCGTATTCCCGTGGTCGATGCCCTGACCTGCGTAGGCTTCGGCCAACTCTCGGGCTACCGGTTGGGGCAGGGTGGCCGAGAGCAACACCACCGGCACCCCCATCTCGCCCAGCCAACCCAACAAGGTGCGTAGCAGCCCACGCATATAAGGACTGAAGGCGTGCACCTCGTCGATGATCACCGTCTTGTTGGCCAGCGCGAACAGCCGCAACGCGTTGTGGCGCACCGGCAACACCGACAACAACGCTTGATCGATCGTTCCCACTCCCACACCAGCCAGCAGTCCACGCTTAGCCCCACGCAGCCACTCCACATACATCAACTGCGCGGCCTCATCGCTGGCGATGAACTCCTCGGCGTTGATCTCATCGAGCATCTCCTCGACAGGACTGAGCCAGGCCATGCCATGCAACAACGACGGCGCGGTATCACGGGCAGAACGCCGCGCGAGATAACGCGCGACCCGACGAAACATCTGATCAGCCGTAGCCATGGTGGGCAGCGCGAGATAGAGCCCCGAGGTGCCGGCTACCTGGCTGAGCAACCGCCCGGCGTGCAAGGCTGCCTCGGTTTTGCCGAACCCGGTGGGAGCGGCCGCCATCAACAGTCCCGGTCCGCTGGCCAGACCAGGAAGCTCAGCCCCGATACTTTCCTGCAGCGTATTGGCCGAAAACCCCGGAAACTCCTGGGCAAACGAGCCCGACTTCAGCGAGAGCCGAGAAAGCCCGGCTCTGGCCACCAGCCCCGGAGCCTGAGCCAACGAGCCCGCAAAAAACCGGGACAACGACGCGGTGTCTCCGCGGTCGGGAACATCGCCAAGCCGGCGCTTAATGTAGGGAATCTGACTGGCCAGCCAATCGGCGAGAATAACCAACCCACTGATAACCACGGCTCGCGAGCCACGCAGCGCCACTGTGGGCGCCGGAGGGCCGAGGATCTCGACCAGCACGGCCATCGCCGCCATGCGCTGCTCTTCCCACCGGCCATCACCCAAGCCAAGATAGGCGAGCTTGTTTCGCTGCAGCACCCCCTGGTTGAAGGCATGGAAACGGCCATGGTGCCCGCCCAGGAGCTGAGCCACCAACCGCTCTGTCGGCCACGCTCGCTCGCGTGGATAACCGACCTCCTTCAACACAACCGCCAACCACAAGTGCCCAGCAGCATCATGGGACTGTTGCTCCCCACTGGGATCGGCGGGGTAGCCCTCCGGAACTGCAACCTGTTCCTGAAACGGCGGAGTCAACTTACCGATATCGTGCAGCGCCGCCCAAAACTCCACCAAACGGCACGCATCATCCTCCGTCAGACCAAAACCCTCGGCCAACCACTCCCGCATTCCAGAAGAAACGAAATCCCGCCACAAAAAACGCATAACGGCCGCGGTATCCAGCAGGTGGCATACCAACGGATAGCGGTGGCCATCCAACCCCCGCTCCTTGCCCCAAAGCCGAAGATCCACCAAACAGGGGACAGGAACATGAAAAGCCAAAGCACAACCCTCACAATTAGCTAGCGACAGCCTCACCCACTCGAAGCCAGGAAGCTATCGCACAGCCACGACAAAACTCACCACACGGCCCTTCACCTTGACCAAACACCCCTACCTCCACGTGCGTGGAGAGCAGCTGCGAGTCCGCGCCATGACGGCCGTGAACAACGGTCCACCTTCACATGCGTGGAGAGCAGGGCCGCGCCGCCGGCATCGACCCGGAGAAGCTCGGTCCACCTCCACATGCGTGGAGAGCAGTTATCTGACCGTGCCCGCCTCCGTCGCCCCACCGGTCCACCTCCACATGCGTGGAGAGCAGCGCCCGTGCGGGCCGCGGTCGCGGCGGTTTGGCGGTCCACCTCCACATGCGTGGAGAGCAGGTCGTGGTTGGTGTCGGCGGAGGCGTTGCGGACGGTCCACCTCCACATGCGTGGAGAGCAGGACGACGGAACATCTGGAGCGGGAAATTTCAGCGGTCCACCTCCACATGCGTGGAGAGCAGACACAGGGACACGGCAACCCCCGAGAGGAGATCGGTCCACCTCCACATGCGTGGAGAGCAGGCGCTCGGAGCGGGCCGCACCGGTGCCGGTAGCGGTCCACCTCCACATGCGTGGAGAGCAGCGGGTGAGTGTGGTCGGGGTGGTGACGGCGACCGGTCCACCTCCACATGCGTGGAGAGCAGCGCATACTGTCCTGTGTCCCGGGGGGCGATGGCGGTCCACCTCCACATGCGTGGAGAGCAGTGCTCTGCGCGAGCAGGTCCAGCATGGTGTTCCGGTCCACCTCCACATGCGTGGAGAGCAGGACGACGACGAAGTGCGGCGCTGTTTCTACGCCGGTCCACCTCCACATGCGTGGAGAGCAGGGTGGCGTCTCGTTGCAGACGATCGAAACCGACGGTCCACCTCCACATGCGTGGAGAGCAGCCGTGCGCGGTCGCTTGGGTGTACTACTCGTGCGGTCCACCTCCACATGCGTGGAGAGCAGTGGGGGCCACGAGACGAGAGAAAAGGAGTCTCCGGTCCACCTCCACATGCGTGGAGAGCAGGGGGCGGACCATGCGGGAGAGCAGGCGGCGGATGGTCCACCTCCACATGCGTGGAGAGCAGCTGCTCGCGACGAGGCGGACGACGAGGGTGTGCGGTCCACCTCCACATGCGTGGAGAGCAGTTGCGATCCCATCGGGGGAGGAAGTCGGCCGGCGGTCCACCTCCACATGCGTGGAGAGCAGTCCACGCGCGCGTTCTGGCTGAAACCTTTGAGCGGTCCACCTCCACATGCGTGGAGAGCAGGAATCCGGCCGCGGCCCTGCTCGGGGCCGCGACGGTCCACCTCCACATGCGTGGAGAGCAGAGCGCGTGGGCGTGGCCTGATGCACCCCAACTGTGGTCCACCTCCACATGCGTGGAGAGCAGCACGTGTCCGCCTCCGCGGCGATGTGCAGCGGCGGTCCACCTCCACATGCGTGGAGAGCAGCGGAGATCGCCCGTTGGCGGTTTCGGGAGAAGCGGTCCACCTCCACATGCGTGGAGAGCAGGGAGGCGAGGGCGTCGCGCACGATGGACGCGCCGGTCCACCTCCACATGCGTGGAGAGCAGTGCGCACATCGACATCGCTCGAAATGCCGGAGCGGTCCACCTCCACATGCGTGGAGAGCAGTCGGTATGGGGCAACCCCACGGCCGTGGGCTACGGTCCACCTCCACATGCGTGGAGAGCAGGCCTACCGGCACTCCACCGCTCAGGAGAAGGGCGGTCCACCTCCACATGCGTGGAGAGCAGGGCCATCCGCGCACGCGCCGATACTGCAGCCGCGGTCCACCTCCACATGCGTGGAGAGCAGCTGATACGCCGATTTCGCGTTGAAAAGCGGATCGGTCCACCTCCACATGCGTGGAGAGCAGGCTTCCCGACCTGCACATTCACAAAAGCACAATACCGTTTTGAGTCCTCAACCCAGAAGACTGCCCATGAAGACTCAAGCCTTCCCCCTAGTCACACACAAAGCCAATCTGGAGCCCCTTGCCGTCCCCCATGCTTTCACCATGCACTGCTCGGATCTATCCAGACGTTACGAAGCCCTCGCATGTGCCAAGATCCGGCAAGGCTAGGTCCCCCTCACGCTACGACGCGATCGAATCGGCCTTGCTGGCCGCGTTGTTTGACCAACCGGCCCCAGCGGTCTTTGCGGGCGAAGTGGGTGGCGATCTCCTTTCCGCTGGGCAGGGAGCCGTCCTCGTGACGGTGGGTTAAGGCCCAGCGCCACGCCTCCACCTGGAGCTGCGGTACGACCTCAGCGGGTTCACGGGGCTCGTCGCCGGTGTTGTCGCTGTTCTCTTCTCGGTCATTACTGGAGGCATCGACCATCCGTAGCTGGGGGCGCTGCTGTTCTTCGCCAGGTTCAGGTGCCTCGGTCGGCTGTTCGGCGCGTGTGACCTCGGGTTCGGCGAGACGGTCGGGCCGGGCGGAGGGCTGAGTGTGCTCATTGTCGGCGTACGCTGTGCGTGCGCCGGGAGCGGTGGCACGGAACTGGCGCATGAGCAGCTCGTAGGCGCCCATCAAGGCGAAGCTGGGCCAGGCGTGGATCACCCGTGACCACAGGCTCGGGTCGGCCACCGCCACGTTCGCGGCCAGCGAGGCGGCGCTGCCCAGGATGAGCAGACTCCACGGCAACAGCCCGCCGCGGTTGCCCTGGCGGGCGTCGTTGAGCAGCGCCATCGAGGAGGCCACGATCATCCCGTCCACCGACAACGGGAACAGGGCCGCGCGCCACTGCGGTTCGCCGTGGCGCAGGGCCAGCTCGAACATGTGCGAATAGGACACCACGGCCGCGATCACCGCCAGCAGCAGCACTGCGGCGGTGGTGACCAACCGAGACCAGCGAAAGGGGTGCATCGCCGGATCACCGCCCCTGTGTTTCCGAGCGGCGGACTCCTCTGCCGGCGGGTGGGAGTTCGATGTGGTCCTCGATCACCAACTGGCCCCGGTGCCCCCGCTGACTCCCCCGGCCCGTCCGGCCTGACTGGGGCGGGGCATGGTCGACATGCTGGTCAGCGCGTTGGCCGGCGTACTGATAGGCGTTCCCCGCTGTGCGGTCTCCCGCAGGGGGCACGTCACAGAGGGGAACGCGGGGCGTTGCTGCGTCCATGGGGTCCTCTCTTTCTTGTGGCTCTTCGCGATGGTCGTCGTGGGTGAGCACGCGGTCGGCCGCCTGGCGCAGCTCGGGCACGGTCTCGGCGGCCAGATGCACCCGCACCGTCACCGCGTGGCGCGGACGGTCGTAGACCACCTGGAGGCGAAACGCCTCGAACAGCCGCCGCAGCAGTTCCTCAGGCACCGCGGCGAGATCGCGTTCGCCCACCGGCAGCGCCTCCAACAACTCCGGCGCGCTGCGCTGTGGGGCGTGCTGTTGCAGTTCCCGAAGCTGCTCCTGGACGGTGCCGCGCTCCTCGTAGATGCGCTGCGCACGGGCACGGATGTCGGCGGCCATCTCGGCGTGAGGGTCGTCGAAGACCTCCAGTTGGGCCAACAGCCGCTCCCGTCGGGTGTCCAGATCGTGAAGGCGGCGTTGCAGCGAAGCCAGGCCGGCCTCGTGTTCGCGGTGGGCCTCGGTCTCGACCTGGGGCAGCCGGGCGGCCAGCCGGCCCCCTGCGGCTGGGGCTGAACCCCCGTCGGGCGAATCGACTGGACCACATCCACCGGTGGGGGCGTTGTGGCGCCCACGCCCGGTCTTGGTGGCGCGCCGGTTCCAGACCATGTAGCCGGTGTACTTGGGGTTGGTCAGCACCCCACGCACCGAACTGGCCGTCCAGCGCCCCACCCTGCGCTGGGCATCGACCGGCTCGGGTGGGGGGAACCGCTCGGGCTGGAGATTGAGCAGCTCAGCGATGGCGGCATAGCCCAGGCGTCTGCGCACCCGTAGCTCATAGATGTGGCTCACCACCGGCGCGCGCACCGGGTCGGGGGTGAGGCGGTGCTTGCTGGCCCCCTCGGCTCGGCGGGCCGGCACCGGGTGGGGCACCCGCAGCGCAGTGTAGCCATAGGGGGCACGGCCGATGTTGAAGCCCTGCTCGGTGTGGGTCTCGAACCCGTCCCAGGACTTCTCCAGTAGCTCCAGGACGTACCACTCGGCCACGCCCTGCTTGACCCGCCGGGTCAGGATCTGCGAGGCGCGTTTGCCCGAGGCTACGATGGGCTCATCGGAGGCGAACAGCATCACTCCAAGCTGTTCCAGCCGGTACTCGATCTGGGTGCCCAGGTAGGTGCGCCGCGCGATGCGGTCGATGGACTCACAGATCACCGCATCGAAGCGGCGATCGGATCGGGCGGCCTCCTCCAACAGATCGGTGATACCGCCATCGCGCGGCACCGGGACGGACATCTCCTCATAAGCCCGCCCTCGACCACGCACCCCCAACTCGGTACGACCCGACTCCACATCATAGAAATGAGCCACAATGGCGGCCTACTGGAGAGTTCCTGGTTAACGGCTCTGGACCGCTTTCGGTGAGGGCGGAGGATGTTGATCCGTCTGAGGAAGGCGGGGCGGGTGGAGCAGGAAAACCGACCCGGCCTTCCGTATGCTCGGTTTCCGTTTTTCGTGGTGATGCCTTCGGCGTCGCCGTCGGGGAATCCCCTGAGGCTACCCCCTGCCATCAACGACGCCTTTGTTTCGCCGGGTCTTTAGAAACCACCGGTGCCCACCAGCGCGTGCACGCGACATATGGCAAACTGCGCCCTCCGCGAACACTCCATCACCGCCGAAAGCGGGACAGAGCCGTTGTATCGACACACCCTTATAACGGGTAAGCGCCCTTCGGGCGACGCCAAGGGCCCAAGAGAGAACTTCGGCGTCGTCTCGCGTGCACGTCAGCGTCAGGACCATCGATCATCGACACCGGCATGCACTCATCACTCACTATCAATCTCCTACCGGCGCGTAGGATATTTCGTCAGAGAGATCGGCATCCCTTTGAATCGAATCCAATCCCCAGGAGGCATGCCCCTCCAAGGCAGGCTTCCGCGTGAAGAGAATGAGCATGTCCCGGGTCGCGTCACGACTGGGATCGGTCGCCCAGACCGAAGAAACGCTGTGCTTAAGTTCGTGATCAAAAACGATCAGCGTGTCGAGGGGGTGCGTATGCTGAACAGTCGTAACGATAAACTTCGGATCATTCTCCTCCCATGTGATCGCATTCTTCTGAGCGTTATCGTGAAGACGCGTCTGGGCACTGTCGGCGCTCATGTTGTCCGTCGTCAACAACACCGTCATGGTGTGATCGACGCCGTCGCTGTGGACTCCCTCCAGCGCGGGCTCCCCCAGCTCCTCGGGGGTCGTGATCGTCCGCAGATGGAAGGCGGTCGTGATCCACAGCTCGCTCTCGTAGTCCTGATACGGGCGCTGCTGCGGGACCGTGCCCGCCACGATGAAGTTCTTGAACCCCACCAGAGCCCGGAATACGGAATTCTCGTGCACAGACTTTTCGATCGGCGAGAATTCGCGCACTAAACCCGAATCGTGTCGCACGAAGTCCTCCGACGCGGCCAGGCGGAACCCCTGGGGTTCGGTGCGGTACGCACGACGCTCAGCGGCTACTTAGCAGTAACGAGAGCTCCTCGACCGTCTAAAGGACAAGGTGGGATCTGTGTCCAGGCGCTCACCGCTGGCCTGTAGCTCCTGGAGGTCCTCGGGGCGAGCGCCGAAGTGCTGCAGCAGTTCGGCCATCTCCGCACCTGGAACGAAGATGTAACGATCAGAAACGTAACGCTTCTTTAGATCCCTCAACTGGCGCTCGATTTCAGCTTCACTCTGCTGGGAGGAAATCATCTTTTTCACCTTGGAATTTTGTGGTATTTCTGAGATCAGAGGTAACGGAGATGGGCGGCTCTTGGTCGCGCGATGATCGAACACGCATGGATACGCTTCGACGCACTATCGTCATCGCCGCGAAACCGCAGATGGAGCATGAGCGACGTACGGGCCATTTCATGAGAAAGGTCCAGGGTGCGTATAGCGCGCGGACAAGCGACTATTCGCGAATCCTCGAATACGTGACACAGGTGGAGCCCTGGGACGTGGAGCTGGTGCCATCATGAGGCGCGCGTCGAAAGCCCCGTTCTGGACGTCGGGTGCGGAGCTGACCATCGGGGCGATCTGCTGAGCAAGGACGCCCCGGAGGCCATCGGCCGATCTTGCGCCTGAGCCCATCAATTCAGCTCGACTACGCTTGCCGGGGATTTAATTCGAGATGCTGGATATGGCACAAGCATCCTTCCGGAACTGTTCGTTTTCCGGAGTAATAGCTTGACACTCAACGACCCACCTGGAGCCCTCAAATTGCGAAGCGCATTCGAGCTCTTCATTCTTCTCTTGCGCAACGACGGAAGCCTGCTGCTCGATTTCTTTTCAGGGCCGGCTTGGCAGCGGTTCCCTCATGCCATAACCGAAGGGTTCTACCGGGACATCGACGATGCTCGCGACATACTGAATACCTCGGGTTTCCGGGGCGACGAGGTGCACATGCACTCCTCGAATCGTCACCGCGACCAAGGCGCCACCATCGCAGCGAAGATCTGACGAGACACTATCTCTACAGCCACGGGCGGAGACCACGACGGCGTTGCCATCGGCGCTCAAGAGAGACCGATGCTTTCTCCAAGCGCTCAAGCTTCAGTATGAAGTTATTCACAGCAATCCTTCGACGATTGATCAGGGAGTTCTTTATGTTTGGTTAAGCTCGAACTGTTTCCCTGGATTAGATCCTGCCATGGCAACAACAATAAGACAAACACTTAGAGCAATAAAATAATTACTTAAAGTTAAGTATCTGCGTATCGTACCGTTTACGTGCTGTAACTATATCTGTCAATCGTCTGTCCTTATCCGGTCACGGCCGAACCTGCCCGTCCCGAAACGACGGGCTCCCGCACGCGACAGCACGCAGCCGGAGACGCATAACGCGTTCGTCCCATCCGGTGACGCTGAGGTCAGCCAGCGACGCGACCACAGCGCCGGCGTGACCGTGGAGTTCGTCGGCGGTCGCGATCCCGAGCACGCCGACGGTGAGACATCCGGCGGCCCGCGCCGAGCGCAGCCCGGCCACTGTGTCCTCGGAGACGACGGCGAGCGCGCCCTCGACCTCCCTTTCGCCGTCCCTCCAGGGACGGTTCCGGCGCGGGCGGACGGCCACCGATGTCGAGCCCCTGCGAAAGGCGCCTCAGTACCGGGGTTCCGCAGCCGGTACCGGCACCGGGGCCGAAGTTCGGCGCCCGCCCCTCGGACGGCGACGTAGGCTCTCCGTAGCGCCGGGTTCGGCCGAGCGATGCCGACAGTCAGAGGCCCCGCAATCCGGGCAGAAGGACCCTGCCGTGCCGTGCGGCCCCGGCGGGACAGTGGAATCATGGCAAATCCTGAGACACCCGACGCCGGGCCTGTCCACCTCCGTGCCCACGCCCTTGCCCCGGACGCGGTCGCCGGAGTCCTGTCGACCGACGCGGAGAAGGGCCTGCGCTCCGGTGAGGCCCAGCACCGCCTCGCATCCCACGGTAGGAACGTCCTTTCGCGTGAAGAGGGTTTCGGACGTCTGAAGATCCTCCTCCGGCAGTTTCACAGCCCCCTGGTGTACGTGCTGGTGGCCGCCGCGGCGGTAACCCTGGCCATGGGCTACTTCGTCGACTCTGGGGTGATCGCGGGCGTCGTCTTGCTCAACGCCGCGATCGGCTACGTGCAGGAGTCGCGGGCGCGCCGCGCGCTGGAGGCGCTGACGCGCATGGTCCGCGTGGAGGCCACGGTCGTGCGCGACGGGGCGACACGGCGTATCCCGGCCGAGGACCTGGTGCCCGGGGACGTGGCGACGCTCCAGGCCGGTGACAAGGTGCCCGCGGACCTGCGGCTGGTGGGCGCCGACACGCTGGAGGTCGACGAGTCCGCCCTGACCGGAGAGGCGGTCCCGGTCGCCAAATCCGAGGCGGCCGTGGCCCCGGCCACCCTGCTCGCCGACCGCACCGGCATGGTCTACTCCGGAACGGTTGTCACTCGGGGGTCGGGACGCGGCATCGTGGTGGCCACCGGAAACGACACCGAGGTCGGCGCCATCAACCGGCTGATCGGCTCCGCCGAACGGAATCCGACCCCGTTCGCCCGCCAGCTGAGCGTGTTCAGCCGCCGCCTGACCGTCGCCATCATCGCGCTGGCGGGGGTCATGTTCGCGATCGGCATCCTCTACGGCGAGGCGCCGGCCGACATGTTCACCGCGGCGGTGGCACTGGCGGTCGGCGCGATTCCCGAAGGCCTCCCGGCCGCGGTCACCATCGTCCTGGCGATCGGCGCGGTGCGTATGGCCCGGCGCAACGCCATCGTCCGCACCTTGAACGCGGCCGAGACGCTTGGCGGAACCACCGTCGTGTGCACCGACAAGACCGGCACGCTCACCGCCAACGAGATGACCGTGACGCGGGTGCTGGCCGGCGGCGGCGAATACGAACCCGGCATTCGCCATCTGGCCGAGGGTGAGGACCGCGGCGGCCGGGCAGTGCGTGAGTGCCTGCTGGCCGGGGTGCTGTGTAACGACGCGGAACTGACCGGATCGGGCGAGCAACAGCGGATACTGGGCGATCCCACCGAGGCCGCGTTGCTCACCGCCGCCCAGGCTGAAGGCCTCTCTGCGTCCGCAGAGGCGGCCCGCAACCCCCGCGTGAGCACACTCCCCTTCACCTCCGAACGCAAACTGATGGCCACCGTCCACCGGCGCGCCGAAGACCAGTTGATCGGCTACGTCAAAGGGGCGCCCGAGTCCGTGTTGCCGCTGTGCTCACATTGCATCGGGTCGGACGGGAGCGAACGTCCGCTGGCTGGCGAAGAGGTGCGGCGCACCGTCGAGAGTTGGGCCGAGCGGGGGCTGCGGGTCCTGGCCTTCGCCCGTTTCATCCCCGCGCAGGAGGGCGCGGTCCGCGAGGAGGACCTTCCCGGCCGCCTCACCCTGCTCGGATTGCAGGTGATGCACGACCCGCCGCGCCCGGAGGCCGTCGAAGCGGTGACCGCCTGCCGCGCGGCCGGGATCAGCGTGCGGATGCTCACCGGCGACCACGGCGCGACGGCGCGCACCATCGCCGAGAGGTTCGGCATCGAGGGGCCGGTCCTCACCGGAGCCGAGATCGAGGTCGCCGACGAGGAGACTTTGGCGCGCGCAAGCGTACTCGCCCGCGTCTCCCCCGAGCAGAAGCTGCGGCTGGTCCGGCTGCTGCAACGCCGTGGCGAGGTCGTGGCGATGACGGGCGACGGCGTCAACGACGCGCCCGCCCTGCGCCAAGCCGACATCGGCGTGGCCATGGGACGGGTCGGCACCGACGCCGCCAAGGAGGCGGCCGACATGGTGCTCACCGACGACGACTTCGCCACCGTCGAGGCCGCGGTCGAGGAAGGCCGCGGCGTGTTCGACAACCTGCGCCGCTTCCTCACTTGGACGCTGCCCACCAACATCGGCGAGGGCCTGGTCGTGCTGACCGCCGTCGTCCTGGGCGCGACCCTGCCGATCCTTCCGGTGCAGATCCTGTGGATCAACATGACCACCGCGGGTTTCCTCGGCCTCACACTGGCTTTCGAGCCCAAGTCCCCCGGTATCATGACGCGCCCCCCACGCCCGCCCCGCGCGCCGATCCTTAGCCGCGACCTGGTGCGCCGGATCGTGCTCGTGTCCCTCATCCTGGTCGCGGGCTCCTTCGGGATATTCCGCTACGCTTTGGCGACCGGCTCCTCTCTGGAGGAGGCGCGCACTGCCGCGGTCAACGTCTTCGTCGTCGTCGAGGCCGCCTATCTGCTCAACTGCCGCTCTCTGGAGCGGCTACGCGCACCCGGCCGCAATCTGTGGGTGTACGCGGGGATCACCGTGATGGCACTGCTGCAAGGGCTGCTGACCTACACCCCGGTGATGAACGCCCTCTTCCACACCGCTCCCGTGGGGTGGGCCACCTGGACGTTGATCCTCGGTGTGGGAGCGGCCGGATACGTCGCCGTGGAGATCGACAAGGCCGTCTGGCGCCGCTTCGACACTCGACGCATGTGGGGGGCGCCCCCGGCCGGCGCGGTCGGCAAGGAACCGGCCGAACTCATGCGGTCCACGTCCACGCACCCTTGATCCGGTTACGCCGGATCAGGGTTCTTTCCGCAGGCTGAGCGGCCTGGGTCTTCGCCGCGGGCCGCCAAGCAGGAGGCGCGCCGCCCGCTCTGCGCTTCACCGGTCGGGCGGCGCGAACGCTATTGCGCCAACAGCAGGAAGCCGATCGTGTATTCGCCGGTGAATTACGGGACGCTCCCATGACCATGGGTGTGAAGTGAGCGCCCGACCCTCCGGCGGTCCCCACCGTGCCCGCGCGCGTCGGCTAGTACGGGTCGGGCGAGGGGCGCGAAGACGCCGCCGCTGCCGAGCCCGAAGGCCATGGACACGGACACGGTTCCGGCGGGGACTTCCGCACGAGGTTCGAAGACCAGGGGAGATCGGCCGGAGGGGGATCGTCAACCGGAGGGCTGCTCCGGAGGCGCGACGGTGTTCTGCGGCGTCTCCCCGTGTGCGAAGGCGGTGAGCGCGGCGACGACGGAGTCACCGATCGCCGCAAGTGCCTCGCGGGTGAAGAACCCCTGGTGGCCGGTGACGAGGACATTGGGAAAGCTCAGCAACCTGGCGAACAGGTCGTCGCGGGGCAGCAGTTCCGACCGGTCCTCGAAGAACAGCCCGGCCTCCTCCTCGTACACGTCCAGCGCCAGGTGGCTGATCCTCCCGGACTTCAGCGCGTCGATCAGCGCCTCGGTGTCGACCAGGGCACCGCGGCTCGTGTTGATCAGCATCGCACCCGGTTTGAAGCCTGCGAGTCGCTCCCTGTCGACGAGGTGATGCGTTCGGGGAGTGAGGGGGCAGTGCAATGCGACAATGTCAGATCGGGCACAGAGCTCCTCAAGGGGCACGTACTCCACGCCCAGGCCGCGGCACTCCTCGTTGGGCATGGGGTCGGCGGCGAGGACCCGGCAGCCGAATCCGACCATGATCCGGGCGAAGCAGGTGCCGATCCGGCCGGTCCCCACTACCCCGACGGTTTTGCCGAACAGGTCGAAGCCCAACAAGCCCGACAGCGCGAAGTTGTTCTCCCGCACCCGGTTGTAGGCACGGTGGATCTTACGGTTCAGCGCCAGGACCAGCCCCGCGCAGTGCTCGGCGACGGCGTGCGGCGAGTAGTCGGGCACCCGCGTGACGGTGATGCCGAGCTTCGCGGCGGCGGCGAGGTCGACGTGGTTGTATCCGCTTGAACGCAGGGCCACCAACCGCACGCCCTCGGCGGCCAGCGCCTCCAGCACGGCGGCGCTCAATTCGTCGTTGACGAACACGCACACCGCCTGGTGGCCCGCTGCCAGCGGGGCGGTGTCGAGGGTGAGCCGCGACTCCAGGAAGCGCAGGTCGTGTCCGTGCTCGCGGTTGGCGAGTTCAAGGTATTCGCGGTCGTAGGGCTTGCTGCTGTAGACCGCGACCCGCAGAGGCCGCGGTTCGGGTGCAGTGTTCATGAGCCTATCCGGCATCGGGTTGGGGGTCTCTTCCCTGTCGGCGTCCACTGGCGCTCCAGCGCCCGAACAACATAAAGCTGACATTCCCATGCTCGTGAACCGCCCCGCGGTACCGGAAGGGGCAGCGGCCCCACCGCGGCGGGACCAAGGTCCCACCCGCTTGGAGCCCACGGCGACGGCGCGGCGGTTCCGAGCCGCCCTCTCTCCCCAGGGGTGCCTCAAGCTGGCGACGTCCGGGCTGGCTCACCGTGCGAGCGGTCTGCCATAGGCGCTCCGTGCCACAGCCGTCGCGGCCGTGCTCGCTCCCACGCTGAGCCGGGAGAGGTGGTCGATCGGTGCGATGCCGACACCGGCGGACTGCCCGACAACGCCGGCGAGCCCCGAGGCGTGGCGTGCCGCGAATGTGGCGTCGACCACGCTCACGCTTTCGAATCCACTACCGCCATCCGCAGCCGGGGTGGCCGCCGGTTTGCACTGCTTGGGCCGAGGCGCCCGCGCTTGGGCCTGAGCATGAACAGCTATCCGCCCGGTAGGGCCGCGGCGAGCCCGCCAGATTGCGGTCTGACTCCCGATCAATCGTCGAGCGATGTCACCCGATACGCACGGTGAGCTCTGCACATCTGTCCCTCGCGCGATCTCTTCCCGCTCAGCCACCGACAACCGCCGTTACCCCACCACAGACCCCAAACCACACATGCCACCGTCTGCTGTACCACCGCGCCGTGTTGCCCTGGTCACATCGACTCTGCGCGCGGCTTGAAGCGGCTCCGGTCTTCGGCACACCCGGGCGCTAGTTTTGACTAATTCCAGAAAAAGCGTCAGACTCCTGAGTATGCCAACGCCCTCGGACTTCGAGCGCATGCTGCGCGAGGTCGCGCTGCGGGTGACCAGCCCTCGGGTAGCGGTACTGTCCGCCGTACACGACAATCCGCACGCCGACACGGAGTCGATCATCAGTATCGTGCGCGGGAAGCTCGGTACGGTGTCCCACCAGGCTGTCTATGACGTACTTAAGGCGCTGACCAGCGCGGGCCTGGTCCGATGCATCCAGCCGCGAGGCTCCGTGGCCCGCTACGAGGCGCGGGTCGGGGACAACCACCACCACGTCGTGTGCCGATCATGCGACACCATCGCCGACGTCGACTGCGCCGTCGGCCCTGCACCATGTCTGACCGCCTCTGATGACCACGGCTTCACGATCGACGAGGCCGAGGTCGTCTATTGGGGCCTGTGCCCTGACTGCTCCAACACACGCAGTATCTGAATCGCCCTGTTCCTCCCTTTTGGAAGGATGCCCATGTCCGAGAGTTACGACGCAGCCACCGACGCCGGCAAGACGGAAGCGGGCGGCTGTCCAGTCGTGCACAGCGACCAGATTCCGCACCCGACCCAGGGGCACGGTAATAGCCACTGGTGGCCGAACCGTCTCAACCTGAAGCTCCTCGCCAAGAACCCCGCCGTCGCCGACCCGATGGGTGAGGAGTTCAACTACGCCGAGGAGTTCACGACCCTCGATCTCCCCGCCGTGAAACGCGACATCCACGAGGTGCTGACCACCTCGCAGGACTGGTGGCCGGCCGACTTCGGCCACTACGGTCCGCTGATGATCCGGATGGCTTGGCACAGCGCGGGGACCTACCGTGTCAGCGACGGCCGCGGCGGTGCCGGTGCCGGCCAGCAGCGGTTCGCTCCCCTCAACAGTTGGCCGGACAACGTGAGCCTGGACAAGGCCCGCCGCCTGCTGTGGCCGGTCAAGCAGAAGTACGGCCGCAAGCTCTCCTGGGCCGACCTGATGATTCTCGCCGGCAACGTGGCGCTGGAGTCGATGGGCTTCAAAACCTTCGGCTTCGCCGGTGGCCGGGAAGACGTATGGGAGCCCGAGGACGACGTCTACTGGGGCGCTGAGACCGCCTGGCTCGGCAGCGACAAGCGCATCCTCAGTGAAGATCGGGAACTCGAAAAGCCGCTGGGCGCGACCCACATGGGGCTGATCTATGTCAACCCGGAAGGTCCGGAGGGCGAGCCAGACCCCGTTGCCGCCGCCCGCGACATCCGCGAGACCTTCGGCCGGATGGCGATGAACGACGAGGAGACCGTCGCGCTGATCGCCGGCGGCCACACCTTCGGTAAGACCCACGGCGCGGCACCCGACTCCCACCTCGGCCCCGACCCTGAGGCCGCCCCGCTTGAGGCGCAGGGCCTCGGCTGGGAGAACAGCTACGGCACCGGCAAGGGTGGCGACACGATCACCAGTGGCCTGGAGGTCACCTGGACCGGCACGCCGACCCAGTGGAGCAACGGTTTCTTCGAGAACCTGTTCAACTACGAGTGGGAACTGTACAAGGGCCCCGGCGGCGGCTGGCAGTGGCGGCCCAAGGACGGCGCGGGTGAGGGCACCGTCCCCGACGCCCACGACCCGTCGAAAAAGCACGCTCCGACCATGCTGACCACCGACCTGTCGCTGCGCTTCGACCCGATCTACGAGCCGATCGCACGGCGGTTCAAGGACAACCCGGACGAGTTCGCCGACGCCTTCGCGCGCGCCTGGTTCAAGCTGACCCACCGCGACATGGGGCCGATCGACCGCTACCTCGGCCCCGAGGTCCCCTCGGAGGAACTCCTGTGGCAGGACCCGATCCCCAAGCCGAACTACGAGCTCGTCGGCCCCGCGGAGATCGCGGACCTGAAGTCCCAGATCCTCGGCTCCAATCTGACCGTCGCGCAGATGGTTTCCACCGCGTGGGCGGCGGCCTCGTCGTTCCGGGGCAGCGACAAGCGAGGCGGCGCCAACGGGGGCCGCATCCGCCTTGAGCCGCAAAACACCTGGGAGGTCAACGAGCCCCAGAAGCTCGCGCCGGTGCTGCGCACCCTTGAGGGGATTCAGCAGTCCTTCAACGCCGCCCAGACCGGCGGCACACAGATCTCCTTCGCTGACCTGGTGGTTCTCGCCGGCTGCGTGGGTGTCGAGCAGGCTGCCAAGGCCGCCGGCTACGACATCGAGGTGCCCTTCACCCCTGGCCGTGGCGACGCCACCCAGGAGCAGACCGATGTGGAGTCCTTCTCCCACCTGGAGCCGACCGCGGACGGGTTCCGTAACTACCTCGGCAAGGGGCACCGGCTGCCGGCGGAGTATCTCCTCATCGACAGGGCGAACCTGCTCACCCTGAGCGCTCCGGAGATGACGGTCCTGGTCGGCGGTCTGCGGGTCCTGGGCGCGAACTTCCAGGATTCGGAAATGGGCGTTCTCACCAGGAATCCGGGGGCGCTGACGAACGACTTCTTCGTCAACCTGCTCGACCTGGGCAACACCTGGAAACCGACCGACGACACCTCCGAGACCTTCGAGTGCCGCAGCGACGCCACGGGCGAGCTGCTGTGGACCGGCAGCCGCGTCGATCTCGTCTTCGGATCGAACTCCGAGCTGCGCGCGCTCGCTGAGGTCTACGCTGCCGACGACGCGAAGGAGAAGTTCGTGAAGGACTTCGTCGCGGCGTGGGACAAGGTGATGAACCTCGACCGGTTCGACCTCGCCTAACCTTCTCCGCTGGGCCCGGTGGCCCACGCGCAGGAACCGGCCCGACCCGCACGGATCGGGCCGGTTCCTGTTGTTTCACCGAGGGGGCAGGACGCCCCCGGCTGCGCGGAACAGGTTGGATGTAGGAGTCGATGGAGTCTCCAGACTTCTGAGTCCCGTTCCCTTCGGCACTAAGGCCCGTAGTCGGTCAACGACCGTCATTGCCTCTTGAATGTCTCCATGGCCGCAAGGCCTGCCGGGACACGAGCACAACCGGTGGGCAGCTATTTCCCAGCGAGCTCGAAACCAGATCCATCCACTGCTTGACACTCTCAAAATATGCGACATGGGGGGATATGAATAAAGTTCTACCCTTTATAACCAGAGAGCGCGTAATAGAAAAAATGTTCTAGCTACAACGACGCGGAACGCCGACGAGGCGTATTTATGCGTAACGGCGAAATCTTTCCCACCGCCACGAGAACAACTCCCCCACCAATCGGAATTCGATCGATCATTTGTGTGGAATCAGCACAAACAGGGAACACCTTCGGCACGGTATATCGAACATCCTGGGCGTATTTCCGATCCAACCGGGGACCCCGCGTCGGCGTAGGGCCGACCAGGCAGACAGAAGACCCGCTCCCCTCGATCTGAGAATGTCTTATCCAGCAACACGACAATCCAGACCGACGATCCTTTGACAGTTTTAACGAGGCATAAATAGAGTTTGCCGTGATTTTTAGTGCGCAATAAAATGCATTCCCGTTGTTCAAGGCGCAAGCACGGCCAAGCACGCCGAGACAGGCGTACCATTCGATACACCAATGGCCGTATTTTCGACGCCTTAGGGAGAGACGTTTCATGAACTCCCGCAAGAGCATACGGACCAACGAAACCGAAAGCGGCCTTGCACGGCGTAGGTTCTTTCAATTGGGGGCGGCCGGGCTCGCCGCAATCGGAGGCTCGACCGTGGCGGCGCCCGCGGAAGCGCGCTCGGCCGACGGTCTTAGCGCGGCCTCGCCTGCTGCGCACATCAGTCAGGCGCCGGGCTGAGGACGATGCCCGACACGGACGGCTGAATACCGACGCTGGAAGGAGAAACTGGATACCACTCGCCCGCTCGAGGGGGAGATGGAAGCGTGGCTGAACTGCGACAAGACGATAATTATCGATAAGGCGCTGCGGCGCTACCGATTGGCGTGGCACGACATCCTCGCCCATGCCGTCTTGCAGACACCCGCCCGCCCCTGCAAACGGGCGCGGCTGATGCGTGGCCCCTGGCGCTATTCACGCTACGACATCCGAGTCTTCCTGATCACTACCGAAGGAGTGCGCGAGGTCAGTATCGAACTCGACTTCGAGAACGCCACATTCAAAAGCCAGGAACGTAACAACTTCCGTTTCGAGGCGGTCTCCTCGGTCCATCTGTCTGAGACGGATGAATTCAGTTACACCTTGAATCTCACCCTGATGAACGGGCCGGTCAAGGAAATCGCCGTGACCAAACCAGAACCACAAGATCACAATTCAGACGAAACTCCCTCTGAACTCTCCGAGATCAACCTCGACGCAGCGGGATTCGCACACACCCGCCACATCCTGGAAGGCATCGCCGCCGAAGGAAAGACCTGGATCGACCGATACCGGACAGCGGGCGCCTCCGATGAGCGATCCCCCACAGCCGCCCGCGGATAGGAAGCGATGCACGGACGAAGGCTGCGAGCGCATCCCCTCCCTCACCCATGGCCACGCTCAGCGAAACCGACGCGGATGGTGGCCGAAACGAGCTCGCACCAGCCACCTCCAAGATCGGCGAATCGGGATGCGGACGCCCCAACGGTCACATAGCTTCGAGTGCGGTAAGCACCGCAGCGGGCTGGGACACTGGGCTTTTTGGACGGGCAACATCGGACGGGGAACGCGCTATGGCAGATCACCGGGCCTTGGAGCTGGACCCGCTGGCGGTCAGCGACCGCTTTCTGCTGTTCAACTTCACCCGGCGCGACGACCACATGGTCTACCTGTGGGTGCTGCGCGCGGTGGACCGGCTGCGGGAGGTGCACCAAGTCCAGGTCGACGCCGAGCAGGTCGCCGGCGCGTTGGAAGAGTTGGCGGGCGAGTACGACGACGTTCCCGAACTCGACAGCGGTCTGCGTGACCGGTTGGACGCGCTACACGACGACGGGGTGCTGCTGCGTTTCGACGACCCTTCCCGGGCCGGCAGCCTGGCGCGCTACCGCAACCGGCAGTCCGTCTACCAGTTCAGCGAACTCGGCTACTGGGCCTACACCTCCGTCGAGGGGGTACTCGCCGCCCGGGTGCAAGACGCCAACCTCTCCCGGTTGGTCTTCTCCGACATCCTTGAAGATCTGCGCGGGTTGGCTGAGGCCAACCGCGCCGGGGAGGTCGAGCAGATCTACCGTCGGCTCTCCCGACTGGACTCGGTGCTGGAGGACATGGGCCGCCGCTCGGCGCGGTTCCACGTGACCCTCGGCGAGATCATGCAGACCACCGACACCTCCCCGGAGGTGTTCCTGCGGCACAAGAACGCGCTACTGGCTCACATGACCGAGTTCACCGCCGAACTCGACCGCTATCTGCCGCGTCTCACCCAGGCCGTGCAGGAGGTGGAGGCCACCGGCCTGGCCACGCTGCTCGACCGTGCCGCCCAGGCCGACGACCGGCCGTTCATCGCCCATGATGGCCGGCTGGAGGAGTGGCGCCGGCGCTGGGCGGTGCTGCGCGCCTGGTTCGCCCCTGACGGCCAGAGCGCGTCTCGCGCCGACGAACTGCGTTCGGCCACCCGCGTGGCGGTCTCGGCGGTGATCGCGCTGCTGCGGCAGATCACCGAGAGCCAACGCGGCGGTGTCAACCACGCCAGCCAACTGCGGCACCTGGCGCACTGGGTGTGGAACACCCCCGACGAGGACGCGGCGCACGCCCTGATGGGGGCGGCGTTCAACCTGCGTTCAGCGCGCCACCTCGGGGCCGCCCACGACGACGCCGAGGACATCTCCCCCTACGCAAGCTGGTGGGACGCGCCTGGGGTCGAGGTGGCCATCTCGCTGTTTCGCAGCGGCAAACCGCCCACGACCGGCGTGCCCGCACCGCTGCGCACCAACCGCGGCGCCCAGCGCGAGCTGCGCCAGCAGCAGGTCGCCGCGCGCGCGGCCGAACGTCGGGCCGCCGACGAGCTCGCCGCCGACGGCGTACACGGACGGGTTCTCGACGAGACACAGACGCGGGTGCTGCTGAAGCTGATGACCAAGGCGCTGGAGGGCCGCACCGTGGTCGCCGGGCGGCTGACCGGCGGGTCCGGGGCCACCGACGCGCTTTTGATCCGGCTGGTCCCCGCCGATGTCGGCAGCACGGTACGCACCACCCAGGGCACGCTGCACCTGCCGGGGCTGCGCGTGGAACTGCGCCCCCGCGCCGGCCGGAAGGACTCCTGATGGCGCGCACGCAGCCCGCGCGCGGCATCGCGCCCGGCGACCTCGGCGACTACCAGCACGCGGTGCGTCACGTGCTCACCTGTGACCTGATTACGGCGCAACGGCCGCGCCGCGGCGTGTTGGACCAGGTGTTGCGCTGGGCCGACGAGATCAGCACCGACCTGCGCGAACTGCTGGACTACTCGCTGATCGCCACCACCCACCACGTGCGCCTGGTTCGTCGGCTCGACCATCTGGACGGGACCCAGCGCTTCGCCTTCGCCTCCAAGAGGCGACAGTTCGATCGGCGGCGACTGGCCTACCTGTGTCTGGTGCTGGGCTCGTTCCAACGTTCCCGCGTGGAGATCAGCCTGGCCGACCTCATCGGCGTGTTCGCGCCCGCCGCCAACACCATCGAAGGGTTGGGCTTCGACCCCAGCGTCACCGCGCACAAGGCCGCGGTGGTGGACGTGTTGAACTGGCTGGTGGATCGTGGCGCGCTGCGGCTGTCCGACGGCTCGCTGGAGTCGTGGCTGCGCGACAGCGACCGCGGCGACGCACTGTTCGACATCGAGCACGACACCTGCGCGGTGCTGTTCAAACCCTTACGACAGCCACAGCACCTCACCGGCGCCGCGGGCCTGCTGCACGAGCCACCAGCCTCCGATGGGCCTTCCCGGCGCGCCGACGCCGCTCGCCGGGCGCGGCGGCTGCTCGTGGAGCAGCCGGTGGTGTACTACGCCGCGGTGGAACCCGACGTCGCCGAGGCGCTGCGCGGCCCGGAGCTCGCCGAAGACATGGCGCGGCTGACCGGCCTGGTGGTAGAGCGGCGCGCCGAAGGTGTGCTGCTCGCCGACCCGGCGGGGGCCTGCACCGACCGGCGGTTTCCCGGCCCGGGGATCGTGAGCCGCACGGCGGGTCTGCTGCTGGCCAAAATCGCCGACCTGCTGGAAGAGCACGGCCAGACCACGCCACGGATGCCGTTGCCCACCCTCGCCGAGGACCGTCTCGAACTTCTGGGCCGGGCCGACGCGGGCGTGCCGCAGGAGGGTGTTGTCACCGAGCTTGCCTGGGCCGCCGCCGAGCCGACGGTGGGCACCGACGAGCCGCGGGAGCGGGAGCGGGCCGACGCGCCGTTCGTCGCCGACAGCCGGCTGCGCACTCTCATCGAGGAGCTTTACGAGGAGTTCGGCGCGACGTCGTTCACCACCGCATGGAGCAACGACCCGCACGGGCTGCTCGCCGAGGCGCTGCGGTTCCTGGCCGAGCTGATGCTGCTCCGACGGGTTCCCGGTGGCGTGCTGGTCCTCCCGGCTGCCCTGCGCTACCGCAACATCACCGCGGCGCTGCCCGCCCAGTCGTCGCTTTCGCAACTGTCCCTGGATCTGACCGACCCGTCCACAGCCGTCGAGGAGAACGATGACGCCGCCTCGTGACCGATTCCGCCCTAGTCGCGCCGGCATCGTCAACATCTGGGACTACGCCGACGAGGAGTTCGTCTTCGCCGACGGCCGGCTGGTGCTGCGCGGCCACAACGGATCGGGCAAGACCAAGGCGCTGGAGGTGCTGTTCCCGTTCGTGCTCGACGGTGTCATGGACGCGCGGCGGCTCGACCCGTTCAGCGGCGAGAACCGCACCATGAAATCCAATCTGCTCTACCGCGGGCAGGACGCCGAGTACGGCTACGTGTGGCTGGAATTCGCCCGTCCCACCGGCGAGACCGTCACCCTCATCATCGGGATGCGGGCGCATAAGAACCGCGACGGGGTACGGCCGTCGTTCTTTGTCACCGACAAGCGGGTGGGAGTGGACTTCGGGCTGCTCACCTCCGACTCGCGTCCCTTCACTGAGAAGCAGCTCAAGGGTGTCCTCGGTTCGGAAGCCTCCTGTCAGGACGCGACGGCCTACCGCGCGGCGGTGGATGCCCGCCTGTTCGGGCTGGGACGCCGCCGCTACGCCCAGTTGTTGGACCTGCTGCTGGCGCTGCGCCGCCCACTGCTGGCCAAGGATCTGGACCCGGTGAAGGTGTCCGAGACTCTCAGCGCCGGCCTCAGCCCTGTGGAGGAGGACTTGGTCGGCCAGGCCGCGCGCGACTTCGAGAACCTGGCGGCGGTGCAGCAGCGCTTCGACGACGCCACCGTCGCCGACACCGCCGTCCGCGCGTTCCTCGACGACTACACCCGCTACCTGCGTGTACGCACCAAGGCCAAGCTGAAGCGGATCGAGGCGGCGCGCGAGACGGCGGCGCGGCACCTCGCGGAGCTGGCCGAAGCCATAACCGATCGACAGCGCGCCGAGACCGCCTCCCAGGAGGCGTGCGAACGTCGGGACCGGTTGGCCAACGAGCTGGCCGGGCTACGCAGCCGCCTGGGTGGTCTCAAACAAGACAAGGCATACCTCGCCCACAGCGATATCGAGCGGCAGCGTACCCAGCTCGCACAAACCGACGAGGAGGTCGCCCAGGAACGCCGGCGGCTCCAGCAATCCCAGCAGCACGTCGCAACCCTGGAACGCGAGGCCCAGCAGCAGGCCGAGAAACTGCAACACCTCCGCGAGAAAGTCACACAGCACGCCACCGTCCTGACCGAGGCCGCACAACGCTCCGGGATCGTCCACGACGGCGACGGCCCAGCCGACACCGGCGAGGATCTGCCCACCACCGCACAGGCCCGCAGTGCGGCGCGCCAGGTCGACGTCGAGCACATCCGCAGCCACCTGGCGAAGGTGGCCGACGCCGAGAAGGACCGGGCGAAGGCTGAAGACAACCGCAACCGCGCCGAGCAGGCCGTCGCCGACCGGGAACAGGACTGCCACGACGCCGACGCGGCGCTGGAGACAGCTCGGCAGGAGGCCCGCGCCCGGCTGGAACGGTGGCGTGGGCACTGGGCCGAGGGCTCCCAGGCGGTGTGCGACTCCGCGGACGCGGCAGCGTTGGCCGAGGCGCTGGAACGGCTCGGTGAGACCGGCGTGCCCACCCTGGTCGAGACGTTCACCGAACGCACCGAACAACGCCACACTCGGGCCGTGCAGGCCACCGAGCGCCACCGTGCCCACGTCGCGGAGGTGGACCGGGAGCTGGAACGGCTGGAGCGGGAGCGCGGTGAGATCGCCGCGCAACGCGACGAGGCCCCGCCCGCCGATGTTCGCCGCCCCGCCGAGCGGGACAACCGCCCGGGTGCCCCGCTGTGGCGGCTGGTTCGGTTCGCTGAGGGCACCGATGCGGGCGAGGCGGCCGGTATCGAGGGCGCGCTGTACGGGGCCGGGCTGCTCACCGCCTGGCTCCACCCCGACCCCGCCCTCACCCGCGACGCCCTCGCCGCCGCCGAGGCCGACGGCTACGTGCTGGCCGCGCCGGAGGAGGACCGTCCCGGTGGGCGCACCCTCGCCGACGTGCTCATAGCTGAGGAGCAGGACGCGGTGCCCGCCGCGACGATCACCGCGGTGCTGCGATCGGTCGCGGTGCACGAGACGCCGGTCGAGAGTGCGCCGGCTCCCATGGTGTCCACGGCGGCCCAGTTCAGCTACGGCGTCCACGTGGGTTCCTCGCCCAAGTCCGAGCCGGAGTACATCGGTGCCACCAACCGGGAAAACCGGCGCAAAGCGCGCTTGGCCGAATACGACCGAGCGATCGAGGACGCTCGGCGGCGGCGTGATCACGCAGCCGAAGAGCTCGCCGCCGCCGAGGAGCACGGCGCGGCCTTCGCCCGCGCCCGCGCCGATCTGCCGCCTACCAGCCCGGTGCTCAAAGCCGGCGAGCAGGCCAGCCGGGAGGCGGCCCTGCTGGCACAGGCGCGCACGCACCTCGCCGAGCAGCAGCAGGCTTACGACACCGCCACCGCAGCCGTCGACACCGAACGCCGACGGCTGCGGCAAGCGGGGGCCGAACGCAGTATGCCGACGACACCCGACGACGTCGCCGCGGTGGAGCAGGCCGTCACCGAGTTCGCCACGGCGGCCCAGTACCTGTACGACGCACGCACGCAGGTGGCCACCACCGAACAGGACCTCACCGACCGCCAGAACACGATCGCCCAACAACAGGAGCAACTACGCGAGCGCGCTGAGGCGCTACAGGTCAAGCAGGAGCGCAGCGAGGCCGAACGTGCCGAGCTCAAGGCCCAAGAGGAGGCCATGGCCGCTCCAGTGCAGGAGGTGCTCGCCGAAGTCGCCGAGACCGAGCGGCGCATCCGCGTGCTCCACGATGAGCACGCGGAGCAGGAGCGAGCCGCGACAGAGGCCGACCAGGCCACGGTGCGCGCGCAGACGGTTATCGACACGACGAGCGGGCCGCTGGCCGAGGCGTTCGGCCGGCTCTTCGAGCACGCCGCCGAGTTCGGCCCCTACGCGCACAGCGACCTGCGGCCCCTCGTGGCTGTGGGCACCACCGACCCGTGGCCCGAGGCGATCACGTGGCCGGAGCCGGAACAGGCGGCACGTTGCGCGGTCGACGCGCTGGCTTCCTCGTCGAAGGCGTCCGAGCCGGCCGCGCTGGTGCGCGCGGCGCTGCCGGCCGGGATCGCCGAGCTGCTCGACAGCTACGACGTCGCCCTGGCCGAGGTGGCAAGCGCCGGCGACACCGCGGTGAAGGACGTCGACACCCGACTGTCGACGGCCCTGCGCGAGTTCCACGATGCCCTGGCGTCGTGCAGTGAGGACTACCGGGTGGACCACGAGCCCGCCGGTGTCGTCCTGGTGCACGTCAACGACGAGACGGGACGCGCCCCCGTGGCCGCCTTCGCGCGCCGTATCGCCGATCTTGTCGCCGAGCAGGGAGCGCTGCTGGAGAAACGTGAGCGCACTGTGCTGGAGGACGGACTGCTCACCGAGCTCGCCCAGCAGGTGCACGATCGGGTGCGCACCGCCCGGGACCTGGTGCACGGGATGGACCGCGATACCCGCTCGCGACCGATGTCGTCGGGCACCAAGGTGGGTATCCGCTGGGGCCGCACGGACCGGCTGGACGAGCGGCAGGCGCGGGTGGCCACCATCTTGGAACGCGACTCCCAGGCGCTGGGCACGGAAGGGCTGGCCGAGCTGCGCGGGCTGCTACGGGAGATGATCCGCAACTACCGAGCCGACCATCCGCGCGCCACCTACCGCCAAGCGGTCGCGCACGTGGTCGACTACCGCACCTGGTACACCTTCGAACTGGTGCTCGCTGTGCCGGGCGAGAAGGACGTGAAGCTGACCCGCGCCCGGCACACCATGATGTCCGGTGGGGAGAAGTCGGCCGCGATCCACCTACCGTTGTTCGCCGCGGCCAACGCTTTGTACTCCTCGGCCCAGCCGACCTGCCCCCGCCTGATCGCCCTCGACGAGGCGTTCGCCGGCATCGACGACCGGTACAAGCCGGACCTGCTGGGGCTGACCGTGCAATTCGACCTGGACATGTTCATGACCGGCCACGACCTTTGGGTCCACTACGACTCCGTGCCCATGGCCGCCCACTACGACATGCATCACGACAAGACCGCTCACGCCGTGTCCGCCATGCTGATGCTGTGGGACGGCGAGCAGACCATCGACGCCGACGCGGGGTTCGCCGGCAACGAGGAGCTCGCCGCGAACCTGCTCGGCATCGCCCCCACCCGGCATGCGCCCGCGGCCACCGAGGGGACACTACTCGACTCGCGTGCCCAGGACGGCGGGGAGTCGGAGGAGGGCGCCGCGTGACTTCGGACGCGGTGGCGCGGTTCCGCCGCGCGCCGTATAAGCGGCTGCTCAACGCGGCGCGACGGTCGTTGGAACGCACCGGCGGAGACCTGACCGGTTCAGTCGGCGTCACCAAACCCGACGAGGAGGAACGCAACGCGATCATCGGCATCACTGGCCGCTACCGCGCCCCGGACGTCAAACGCGCCACCGTCGCGTTGCAGGAGCTAGATACCGCGGTGCGCGGCTCCTGCGGCCTGTCCCTCATCGCACTGCTGGAGGAGATCGGCCCTCCGCTGGCCAACCGGCCCGAGCGGGCCGCCCGCGAGGCCAAGGCACGCAGGCAGAGCCTCGAAGCGGCCTACACGAGTCCGTTGCACGAGTCAGCCGGGTGGTACCGCGACTGGCTGGCCGGACTCGACCGGGACGGCACCGTCACCCGACTGCTCCGCCGCGGCGACGGCGCGCTCATCGCCCGAGCGGTGGCGGTGCTGGAGTTTTTGCAGTCCCGCCCCGCCGACCGGGCGCCGATCATGCTGCCCGCTTTGGCCGCCGAGGTCACCCACGACACCAAGGCGCTCAACGACGACACCCCGCTGGCCGGGCTCGTGGTGCGTGCGCTCGCGCTGCACGCCGGAGTGCCTCGGCCCGGCAACGCCCAGGAGCTACGCGAGCTGTGGGACCGCTTCGATGTGGTCGTCGACGATCTCGCCAGCAGAGTGCTGGTGCTCAATCTGGCCGCGGACGGGGCAGGGCTCGGCGAGTGGCTTACCAGCGCCGCTCGCACCGCAACCCCGTTCTATGTGACCCTGCACCAGCTACTCACCCTTCCCATCACCCTCGGCCACCCGATGGTGCGCGTGTGCGAGAACCCGGCGATCCTGCGCCGCGCCGCCGAGGAACTCAGCGCCGCCTGCCCGCCGCTGGTGTGCACCGAAGGGCGCCCCTCCACGGCGTTTCGTCGACTCGCCCACGCGGTCACCGCGGGTGGTGGGCGGCTGCGCTACCACGGCGACTTCGACTGGCCGGGGATCGCCATCGCCACCGACCTCATCGACCGGCACGGCGCCGAGCCCTGGCGCATGTCCGCCGCCGACTATCTAGCCGGGCTGGGTGCGGGTGAGCAGCAGGTGGCGTTGACCGGTACCGCACTGCCGACCCCATGGGATCGCGGTCTGTCCGCGGCTATGCAGCAGCATGGCAGGGCCGTGTACGAGGAGGCGGTCGGTGGCTCGCTCATCGACGACCTCGGCGGATAGGGCCGTGGTGGGCCGTAGCGACGGTGTTCTGGCATCGCGGAGGCAGACCGTGTTCTGACAGCGGCTTCCACCACGACGCGCTCCAAGCGGTTCTGCTCTCCGATCGCGTAACCAACCGCCCCCAGCGCTCCTTGCCGCGGCGGGGAGCCGCGATCTCGTGGGCCGGGAAGCGCAGAACCATCGTCGTTTCCCAGGGGGATGTTTCTATGGGGGGTGTCACGTCGGGGGTGGGGTGTAGGTGGGGGTTGGTGTGTGTCCGGGGCGGGAGTGTTCTCCGTCCGCTCGTGCCTCGACCGCTTCGCGCTCTCGGCAGCCTTAGGGGGCGCTGTGTCTTTGACACAGCGCTGTTGTGCCGGGTGCTGCTGGTGTGGGGGACATGCCGGTGGGGCGGTGTCTCGGTGGGGTGGTGGCTGAGAACACGCCGGAAGCCGCCGAGCCGCCCCGCCCCCGTCACGGTGGTGGTCCCGTTCCCGTCCGCCCTGTTGCGGTGGTGGTCCCGTTCCCGTCTGCCCTGTTGCGATGGTGGCTCCACGTGGGCCCCAAGCCCCGTCGTGGTACCCGTTCCACCTCAAACACAGCCCGCCCCCGGCTGCTGAGATCGCGCAACGATCGAGACACGAGCGACGAAAAACCCCACACACCCTCCCCAAACCAAAACCACACCCCACCCCCACAGGTACGGGACATAACTCACCCCATACCAACCCCCCATAACACCCCTGCCACCTCAAACACACCCCACCCCCGGCTGCCGAGATCGCGCAACGATCGAGACACGAGCGACGAAAAACCCCGCATGCTCTCCGCCGACCGAAGCCACACCCCACCGCACCCCCGGGGGTCTGCGGGGAAGCGGTAGGTGGGCCGCGGGTTATCCGGACGGGCGCGGAAGGCCCGTGCACTGGTGACGGCTCCGCAGGTCCCGCCCCCAGATGAGAGCCGGGGACCTGCGGGACATCCCGGGGGCGCTCCCATCCGTCGTGGATTGTGCTCCCTGCTTTGTTCGTAGACTTCAGGCCGCCCGCGCCGAGGCTGTGGAGCGGGCGTTGAGGGCGCGGGCGGTCTCGCGCACGACCTCCTCCCACGGGGTGGCCTCGATCCCGAAGGTGCGCGTGGTCGCAGCGGCGTCAAGGATGTAGGGGCGGTCCCACTGGTACAGCAGGTCCCCGATCTCGCGCAGCAGCGGCGAGAACGGCGACGCCAGGCGCAGCAGCGGTCGCGGAATCCGCACCATGCTCGGGCGGCGTGCCCCGCACTGCCGCGCCAGGTCGGTGACAGCGGCGCGCACGGTGCGTGCCGGCGGTGAGGGGACGTGCCATGCCTGTCCCCATGCCCGCTCGTCCGTGGCCACGGCCGCGAGCGTGCGGGCGACATCGGGAATGTAGGTAACGGTATGGGGCAGGTCCGGATCTCCAAAAGTGAAGACCGTGCGCCCCCGGCGCGCCTGGTCGGCGTAGAAGACAAGATAGCTGTTCAGCGGCTTCACCATGCCGATGTAGTCCGAGGCGCGCACCTCCGTCACCCGGATCGCGCCCGCTTCATGGCGTTCTAAAGCCTCCTGCCACATCCATGCCCGCAGCCGGCCCTTGGGGTCGGTGGCGGCCAACGGGAGGTCACGGTGGATCGGCCCGTCGACCGGACCGTAGCCGTAGAGGCAGGCGGTGATGACCAGCACCGCTCCGGTCTCTTCGGCGGCCTGGAGCATGGCTGCCGCCAACGGCGGCCAGTGCTCCTGCCACTGTGGGTACGACGGTGGGTTCGCGCAGTTATAGAGGGCGACGGCGCCACGGGTGTGCCGAGTGAGCGCCGCCGCGTCGGAGGCATCGGCGCGCACCCGGGCCACCCCCGGGTGCTCGGGGCCACCACCAGAGCGGGTGACGAGCCGGACTTCCTCCCCCGAATCGGCGAGCTGACATGCGAGCGCGGTGCCGACCGGACCGGCACCGACGATGACGTGAAGAGCCATGACAAACCTTCCCGAGAACACTGATCTCTTATAGAAACACTGTTTCACTGTCGATCGATGACGTCAAGAGCAGTGTTCACGTTTCACATCAGTGTTCAGTTCGTGGCACACTCGCCGTATGCCTGGTATCCGAGATCGCGTCCGCGCCGAGTTCGTCGCCGAGATCACCGAGGTCGCCCGCCGACACCTCGCCGAACGCGGCGCGGCCGGTCTGTCCGTGCGCGCCATCACGCGGGAACTGGGTATGGCCCCCTCGGCGGTCTACCGGTATTTCCCGAACAGGGACGCCCTGCTCACGGCCCTCATCATCGCGGCCTACGAAGGTGTGGGGGACGCGGCCGGCGAGGCGGAGTCGGCCATCGACCGCGACGATCTCGCCGGACGATGGACCGCCGTCTTCCGAGCGGTACGAGCGTGGGCGCTGGAGCACCCCCACGAATACGCCCTTATCTACGGCTCCCCGGTGCCCGGCTACGCCGCACCGCGCGACACCACCGAGCCGGCCACCCGAGTCGTTGTGCTGCTCGCGCGGATCGCCTTCGACGCCCAGCAGGGGCCGGGACTGACACCCGCGAACCTCCCGCCCACACCGGAAGAGCTGCGAGCCGACGTCGAGACGCGGATCGCGGACATGCTCGCCGAGGCGCCCCCCGACCGAGCTGAGATCCTCACCGGCATCCCGCCGGAAACGGCGATCGGCGTCATCGAGGCGTGGACGACACTGTTCGGCACCGTCAGCTTCGAACTCTTCGGCCACTACAACAAGGTCATCGACGCCCGCGAGGCGCACCTCGACCACCTAGCCCGATCGACGGCCCACGGCGTCGGCATCCCCGGAACCTGATCGTTGTCCGGGGCCTACACGCGGCCTCCCCGGCTCGCCGGCGCCCACCGCGGCGCCGGTTCAGTACGCGCTCCCCAGGGCGCTTCGGACGAGGGCGAGGTGGCGGCGGGTCATGTCGGTCGGGTCGGCGTCGAGCCATGCGTGCCCGCCCCACTCGCTGCACAGTGTGCCGGTGAAGTCCGAACCCTCCAGCAGGCGCCCGAGCTCACCGATCGGCCCGGAGACGCGCCCGTCGATGTCCGCAAGATCCCAGAACTTCAGGTGGAACGCCCCCACAAGCGGCAGCATGTCGCGCAGTTCGGCAACCTCGGAACGGCCGAAACGCACCACGAGGTCCATGAAAAGGGTATGTGCCTGGGGCGGTACGGCCTCCTGCCGAAGCATGTCGAGCACCGCGTCCGCGGTCGCCGGATCGCGCCACTGCGCCGCGAGACGATCCACGAACTCGCCCGGAACCCCTTCCTCGCGGAGCCGCTCCAGGTAGGTCACCGGTAACGCCGGCATGAACATGCTGGTGTCGACGAGTGCGCGCACATGCGGATCGTCCAGCCGGGCGATCGTGTCGAGCGCGGGGGCGGCCGACTGCGACCTGGGAGTCTGCTGGCCTTGCAGTTCCTCGTAGAGTACGAGGTCGAGCTCGTGCAGTGTCGGTTGCAGGCGCCGCAGCAACGGCTCCCCCGCCTGCCCGATCGGCAGCCGTACGCCGGCGGCGCCGAGGCGATGCGCGGCACGCAGTTGCGGCAGCAAGAACGCGAGGCGTTCGTCGTCGTCTCGGCGGCGCCGCGGTGTCGCCCAGTCGTCGATGCTCACCCCGACGATGCTCACGGCTCCACCGACCGGCTCTAAGAGGCCGCGTAGCCGGTCCGCCTCGGCGTCGGTGGGCGTGGGGAAGGTGCGCCACACCTGCCCGGCTTCGACCTCGATCACCGACGCGAGGCCGTCGGCGACGATCCCGACCGCGATGTCGGCGGCCGTGCGCTCGGCGCGGATCACCTCGGGGGTCCAGTTGAACGCGCTTGCCGCGAGCCTCCAGCGGCGGGGTTCGGTCATCGCGGTCCTCCGTAAAATCACGCGACCTCACGTGAGACGGTCGGCTCGGGTATCACGTCTGGTGCGAGCGCGCGTCGGGTGTGAAACGGCAACACGAGCGGGGTGTCAGGGCCGGCCGAAAGGTAGGGGATCACCAGACGGAACGACAGTGCGACCTCGTGCGGGGTCGCAGCCGGCGCACGGTCGCCGACGAGGACGACGCGGTCCTGCACGAACCACCACCCCGTTTCGGCGGCGAGGTGCTCGGTTGCCACCGTCCGGTCCCCGAGGCGCACGCGGGGCGTCCTCACCTGGGCACCGTCGATCGACAGTGCGACGTCGGTGAGGCTGGCGAGCGGCAGGGAGCGAATCCACGGTAGGGAGACGCGAAGGGCGACGTAGCCACCGGACGTGGTCAGCGCGTCGTCGCGCAGCACCGGCAGGGACATGGGGGACCTTTCACCTCGGAGTGGAGTGCCTCGTCTGGACGGCAGCCTCGACGCTTTCGGTCACCTACTTCTGGGTGTCGGGCTCGCCGGCGGCCACCCACTCGTCGAACATCTGCCGCACCATCGGTTCGAGCGTGGTCGGCCACCAGTCGCCGCCCTCAACCGGCTCACCGAGGTCCGCCGGCGTCGGAATCGTCACCTCGCCGGTGGCTGCCCACTGCGCGCTGCGCGCGAAGAGCGCACGGAAGGCGGGGTGGCTCATCGCCCGGACGTCATGGCCGATCCCGATCGACACCGCCCGGCCCAGCCCGTGCTCGACTGTCCAGGCGACCGGGTGCTCCTCGCCCATGCCGGGCAGGGCGCGCCACTGGGAGGGCACCTGCGTGTAGCGCAGCGGGTTGTCCCATCCGGTGAGGAGGATGCGTTTCTTCACCCCCTCGGGCCACTTCAGCCCGACGTAGAGGTCGTCGTTGTAGTGCGGGAACTGTGCGGGCCAGCCTGCGGTGATCGGGTGTTCGTCCGCGGTGCGAAGCAGGAAGTCGTTGTTGGGCGCCCGCCGCGAGGTCTCCTCGCGCATGACACCGCCGAGCAGCCGTTCGTACTCCGGTAGCCATCCGACCCCGCCCGCGAGGGTGGGGTGGTAAGCGATGAGTCCCTTGCCGCCGGAGACGAAGTCGACCAACGCCTGCTCGGCCTCGTCGCCGAAGCGCTCCTCCGCGACGTCGCGCCAAGGGTCGCGGCGTCCGTAATAGTTCAGCACGACGAGGTCGTAGGGCCGCAGTGTCTGAGCGGAACCGCCGCGGAACTCCTCGGTGACCCGCACCTCGAACCGGCCCGTCGACTCCAATTGCTCCTTGAGGACGGGGGTCGTCGACCGCCAGTCGTGGTGGACGTCGGTCATCCCGGTGATGATGAGTACGCGGATGGGCTGGGCATCGGGCATGGTGCACTCCGTTCGTCACAACTTTCGCAGAGACAATACTTACTTTTGTCTAAATATGGAAGAAGTAACGAACGTAAGCCGCACGCTAGAGCGCTGTGCTCGCCCCACGCGGTCTCCATCCGGGAGGACACTTTGTCGCCGGTGGCCCCGCGAGCAGGGGCCGCGCCTCCGGCCGACAAGACCTCGGAGTCCTCTGCGCCCCGGTGCGCCCGGCCGGCTCGGCGAGTCGCGCCGGAGGCTTTCCGAAACCGCTACCTGGCATTGGGGCGTGGCGGAGGTCGGGACGGGCGAGAGCGCGCCGGCGGCGACGTCTTCTCCCCCTTCGGCACGCGGAAGCGGCCGTGCTGGGAAAGACCCGCCGCGCCCCGAGGGGAGAAGAAAGCCGCTACCGGGCCCTCCCCACGAACACCGTGGTGGTGGCCGCGGAACCGCCCCTGGCGCGGGGCTGAAAGCGGCCGGGTCTCCCGCGAAGTCGAGGGGCACATGGGGCGCTGCGCACGAACGCCGTCATTGGGGGCGGCACATCGCCCTGTCGCGGGAACGATCGGCGGAAGGGGCGCCCGGCTGGGCCGGCCTCCGGCAGCGGCGAGGCCGGATCAGGCCCCCGAGATCGCCAAGCCCCGGATACTCTCGATCGTCGGATGCCCGTCGGCGAACCAGCGGGGGAACGTGACCTCGAAAAGCTGCTCGCGGACCATCTCCGCGCCACCCCGCAGCGGTTCTCGCGCGTCACCGACGGAGCGCACGATCGCCAGATCCCGTGTCGCGAGCGGCAGCGACAGCTCGTAGACCCGCTGACGCACCTCGGCCAGGAAGATCTCGCCGGCCGCGGAGACCGCACCGCCGACGACGATCACGGCCGGGTTGAACATGTTGACCAGTCCCGCGATCGACTCGCCGACGAGCCGGGCCGAACGTTGCACGAGCTCGATCGCGAGCGCGTCGCCGTCCCGTGCGGCGAGCGAGATCGCCTCGGGCGTCAGCCCCTCGGGATCGCCCGTCACCTCAGCGAGCGAGGTCGGCCTCCCCTCGACGATCGCCCGGCCCGCTTCCCGTACGAGCGCCCAACCGGCCGCCTCGGCCTCAAGGCAGCCTGTCTTGCCACACCGGCACACCGCCTGCGAATCGGCGACACGTTCGTGCCCGATGTCGCCGGCGGCCCCGTTGACTCCCCGGTGCAGGTGCGACTGCGAGAGGAAGCCCGCACCGATCCCCGTGCCGACCTTGCAGAAGACAAGGTCGAGCCGCTCGACCTGGCGGCGGCTGCGCTCACTCAGCGCGAGGAGGTTGACGTCGTTGTCGACCCAGACGGGTGCGCCAAAGCGCTCTTCGACGCTCTTTCTGATGTCGAAGTCGTTCCAACCAGGCATGATCGGTGGGGCGACCGGGCGTCCGGTCGAGAAGTCGACCGGTCCCGGGACGCCGACGGCGACCCCCCAGATCGGCCTGTCCTCGTCGACACGTGACAGCAGCTCCCCCGCCATCGACATCGCCTCCTCCAGTGTGGCGACTGGACCTTGGGTGATGTCCCAGTAGCGGTGCGCGTCGTCTTCGATCGTGCCGTCGAGGGTCGCGATGCCCACCCGCAGGTGCAGGGCGCCCAGCGCCAGAATCACCAGGCGTCCCCGCTCGGAACGGAATCGCAACGACCGCGGCAAGCGACCTCCGGTCGACGGAGCGAAGTCCCCGTCTTCGAGGTAGCCGAGCTCGATCGCCTGGTCGATGCGTTGCGTCACCACACCGCGCCCCAGGCCGGTGACTCGTCCGATCTCGGGCCGAGTCGTGGCCTGCCCCGTACGGACGAGGTTCACCACAGCCAGCAGGCTCGTCATGATGTCGCTCTGGGCGGCGAACCGGAGTGACGATTCGGTAGCCATAAGGAAATCGTCGCACAGGTTGACCGCACTTATGTCGACTGGACCGCAACTATTTCCCGTCTGCTGCTACCTTAAGCCGCTTTCCTGCTGAACTGGACACTTTTCCACCAAGGGGCCCATGACGGCACGGTGAGCCGACCCTACCGGCGCGACCGCGGGAGCCCCGGCTGCCGGCCGCCGATCCGGGCACGGCTTTTCCTCCCCACGCGGACCGAGGGGCGGCCGAAGCGCCCACCGACCGGCGCCCTATGGCCTCTGCCTGCGTCGACAACGCTTTTCGAAGCTCGCCCATCCAAGACGGGGCGCCAGGTAAGCCCGCATGTCCACCCCCTGACGCTCCCCTCTCGAGGCACACACGACACTACTTTTGTTGATTTCTGACCTACTTAGGACATAAATTAACTTAGGACGAGGGGTTGCTCGTTCCGACCCGTCGGGTCCGGCACTGGGCCGGTCACCGCACATTCGGTCTCGTCACCGACCCGAATCTCCATAGGCGTATGACCACCATCTCGCCCATGAGGCTGCGCCTCATGGTCATCTCCCTCCTCACCGTCGCCTTCCTCGGGGCCCTGGATCACACAGTGGTCGCGACGTCTTTGGCGACGATCGCCGGCGAACTCGACGCACTGCCGCAGATGAGCTGGGTGATCGTCGCCTACACCCTCGCGAGTACGGTCGTGCTGCCCGTGGCCGGGAAGCTGGGAGACATCATGTCTGCCCGCCGGGTCTACTTGGCCAGCGTGGCGGTCTTCGTCATCGCCTCACTGGCGTGCGGGTTCGCCCAAAGCATGAGCGGACTTGTCGTGGCCCGTGTCGCCCAGGGCGCCGGCACGGCCGGCATCCAGTTGACGGCGCAGACGCTGGTCGCCGGTGTCGCCCCACCGAGGCGGCGCCCCCGCTACCTCAGCGTCATCGGCGCCGCCTTCCCGATCGCCATCGTCGTCGGCCCGGTCTTGGGCGGCGTCATCACCGACACGCTGGGCTGGCGGTGGGTCTTTTGGATCAACGTCCCGCTCGGGATCGCGGCGTTGCTCATCGCGACCGTCGCGATCCCCACACTTCGACCGTTGGCACAGCGGCGGTTCGACTTGCTCGGCGCCTTGACTTTCGCGGTGACGGTGGTGCCGCTGGTCCTCGCCGTCTCCTGGCTCGGCGATGCCGGGCGCCTGACGCCCCCCGTCCTCACAGCCGCCGCCGTCTCGGTGGCCGCTCTCGGGATCTTCCTGGTGGTCGAGGCGCGCGCTGTGGAGCCGCTCGTCCCGCCGCACTTCTTCGGCAACCGCACAGTGGTCTGTTGTCTGGTGCTGTCGGCCGCCATCGGCGTCGGGTTGTTCTCGGTGGTGTCGTACGTGCCGACATATGTCCAGATGGTGTTCCAGACCAGCGTGACCGTTTCCGGAGTCGTGCCGATCGCAACCGTCCTTGGCATGCTCGTCGCCTCGTTGACCACCGGATGGCTCGCCGGTCGCAGCGGCCGGTACCGAACCTTCGTCATCGCCGGCCCGACCATGGCAGCGCTCGGTCTGCTCGGCATGGCCCAGCTCCCGGCCGGACTGCCGCTGTGGGTGCCGATGGCGCTCATGGCCCTCGTCGGCCTCGGGACCGGCTCTTACATGAACCTCATCGTCGCGGTCATCCAGTCGTCGGTCGCCCCGAGCGAGACGGGCACGGCCACCTCGACCGTCAACCTCGTTCGCCAAGTCGGGGTCGCCGTCGCCGCGGCGGTGGTCGGCGCCGTGATCGGGGCGGGCGCCGCCACGACGCTGCCCGCGAGCCTGAAACCCACAAGCCTGACCCCTGAAGCGGTCCGCGCGCTGGCGCCCGAGCTGCGCGCGGAGGTCGCCGACGCCTACGCGACCGTGTTCTCGCCGATCTTCCTGTGTCTGGCCATGACCT
Organism: Salinactinospora qingdaonensis; assembly: GCF_039539445.1. Classification (NCBI taxonomy): domain Bacteria; kingdom Bacillati; phylum Actinomycetota; class Actinomycetes; order Streptosporangiales; family Nocardiopsidaceae; genus Salinactinospora; species Salinactinospora qingdaonensis. The sequence goes on along the minus strand of NZ_BAABDD010000024.1, from coordinate 17,850 downwards.
TCGTCCTCGCCGCCGTGGCCGCTGCGCTCATGCCGGCAGGTCGCCTCCCTGACGACGAGGGGACTGGCTTCGAAGAGCCGGCCTCCGCCAAGGACCCCACCCCCTGAACCATCCATGACAGGAGTCCGACCATGACCCACTCGCCTCGCATCGTCATCATCGGCAGCGGCCCCATCGGCGCGACCTACGCACGGCTGCTCCTCGAAGGGCTGCCCCATGCGCGCGTTCGCATGCTGGAAGCCGGGCCGCAGCTCACCGCACGGCCGGGGGCAAGCGTTCGCAACATCACCGACCCCCGCGAACGGGCGCGCGCCCGGGAGATGTCGCAGGGGCCGCAGTCCACCGCGCTGCGCACGACGTTGGGAATCCCGGAAACCACCGTCGTCGAGGGAACCTTCACCGCACGGCAGGGAACGCATCTCATCGACTACGGCGGGTACGGCTCCGGCCATGCTGCGGACTTTCCCGCGGCGGCGGTGTCGACCAACGTCGGTGGCCAGGGGGCGCACTGGACCTGCGCCGTGCCGCGCCCCGGGTTCAGCGAGCGGATCGCGTTCATCCCCGACGGCGAATGGGACGAGCTGATCGGCACCGCCGAGGAACTCATCCACGCGACGACGACGGCGTTCTCCGACTCGCCGGTCAGCACCGCGATCCGAAAGCTGCTGAGCGAGGAGTTCGACGGTTCACTGCCCCAGGGCTACGGACCGAGCGTCTTGCCGGTGGCCGGCGACGAGAACCCAGACGGCACCATGACGTGGGCGGGCACCGACTTCGTCCTCGACCCTCTCATCGAACCGGGATCGCCGCTGACCGAGCGCTTCGAACTGTTCGACCTGACTCTGGCCCGCGAGATCCTGCACCGGGACGGAGTCGTGACGGGCGTGCGCGTCGAAGATCTGCGCACCGGCAGCTCCCGTGTCGAAAGCGCCGATCTCGTCATCGTCGCCGCGGATGCCCTGCGGTCGCCCCAACTGCTGTGGGCCTCCGGCATCCGGCCACGCGCCCTCGGCCATTACCTCACCGAACACCCCGTCATCGTCTCGACCGTCGCCCTCGACTCCGCCAAGATCGGCAGGTTCGCCACGGAGGAGGACCTCGCCCGGGAGCTGGCACGCCGCGCAAAGAACCCGAGCGACCCGGTCTCGGCCGTCAACCGCATCCCCTTCTCCGAACCCGACCACCCCTTCGCCGCCCAGGTGATGTACACCGAGTCCGCCCCGTTCCGCCTCGACGACGACCCACACGCGGACAACCGCTGGGGCTACGTCAATCTGGGCTACGGGTTGCGCAAGCGCCCCCGTTTCGAGGACGCGGTCGTGTTCGACGACGCTGCGGAGGATTACCGCGGACTGCCGAACATGACGATTCGCTACAGCCTCGGCGAAGAGGAAAAACGGGAGGTCGACACGGCCACGGCCCTGCTGCGGCGGGCGGGCGGGGCGCTCGGCACGTTCGTGGCCGAGCCTCGGTTGATGCCGGCCGGGTCGAGCCTGCACTACCAGGGCACCATGCGGATGGGCGAGACCGAGGACGGCACGAGCGTCGCCGACCCGTGGTCGAAGGTCTGGGGCTTGGCCAACCTCGTCGTCGGCGGCAACGGGCTCATCCCCACGGCCACGGCGGTGAATCCGACGCTGACGAGCATGGCGATCGCCGTACGGGGCGCGCGCAGGCTCATCGCGGAGCTGGGCTAGGTTGTTGTTTTTTGAAAAGAGCGGCGAGAGCGGGCGGTGGGCGCACGCGGGTGAGCGCCCCCGCGGGCTGGCGAGATCGCGAAGCGATCGAGGCACGAGCCGACGGAGAACACTCCCCATGGCCCACACCCCAGCCGTTCGAAAAACAACAACCTAGAGCCGGCGACGCCCTTCGCTGACCGTACCTCCCAGAAGGCGTGCCCGTGCAGGGTCGGGGGAGGGAGCGGGCCCGCGCGGCATCGAGCCGCCGCACCGTTCGCCGGTGGCCACAGGCGTGCCAGCGGTCGGCGAACGGTGCGGCGGTGGGTGTCAGCGGGTCGAGAAAGCCGCGTCGAAGGCGGCCTCCGAGGGCTGGTAGCGCGACAGGTTCCGGACGAACTCCAGGGCCTCGGGAGCCCCGACGAGCCGGTCCATGCCGGCGTCCTCCCATTCGACGGAGAGCGGACCGTCGTAGTCGATGGCGTTGAGCATGCGGAAGGCGTCCTCCCAGGGCACGTCGCCGTGGCCGGTGGAGATGAAGTCCCACCCGCGCCGGGGATCGGCCCAGGCCAGGTGCGAGGACAGTCGGCCGTTGCGCCCGTTGCCGAGGCGCTTCTTCGTGTCCTTGCAGTGCACGTGGTAGATGCGTTCGCGGAAGTCCCATAGGAACGCGACAGGGTCGAGGTCCTGCCACACCATGTGGCTCGGGTCCCAGTTGAGACCGAAGGTCTCGCGATGACCGATCGCCTCAAGCGTGCGGTGCGTCGTCCAGTAGTCGTAGGCGATCTCGCTGGGGTGCACCTCGTGGGCGAACCGCACCCCGACCTCGTCGAAGACGTCGAGGATCGGGGTCCACCGGCGGACGAAGTCCGCGTAGCCGGCGTCGACGAGGTCGGCCGATACCGGTGGGAACATGGCGACGTACTTCCAGATCGAGGAGCCGGTGAACCCGGTAACCGTCTTCACGCCTAGCTTCGCGGCGAGTCGAGCGGTGTGTTGCATCTCCTCGGCGGCGCGCCGGCGCACGCCCTCGGGATCGCCGTCGCCCCATACCCGGTCGGAGAGGATGGCGCGGTGGCGCTGGTCGATCGGGTCGTCGCAGACCGCCTGACCCTTGAGGTGGTTGGCGATGGTCCACACGGACAGTCCGTGCCGCTTGAGCAGGTCGAGCTTGCCTTGGACGTAGGCGTCGTCGTCCCAGCGCCACGGGTCGAGGTGGTCGCCCCAACAGGCGATTTCGAGGCCGTCGTAGCCCCACTCGCCCGCGAGTCGGACGAGCTCCTCGAAGGGCAGGTCCGCCCACTGGCCGGTGAAGAGGGTGATCGGTCGTGCCACAGTCGTCTCCTTGTCCTCGTGGCGGTCCTCTCTAGCGGTTGACTACACGCCCACCCACGCGGCGTCCTGTGCGGCGCTACGCTCGACGGCGTCCAAGACGCGCTGCACATGCAGCCCGTCGGCGAAGGAGGGGTGCGGAGGCTCTCCGGTGGCGATGCCCGTCACCAAATCCTTGACCTGGTGGGAGAAGCCGTGCTCGTAGCCGAGCAGGTGCCCCGGTGGCCACCAGCCCGAGAGGTAGGGGTGGCTGGGCTCGGTCACCAGGATGCGGGTGAAGCCCTGCTGGTCCTCCGGTGCGGTGCGGTCGTAGAACCACAGGGTGTTGAGGTCCTCGAGGTCGAAGACGATCGCACCGCGCTCGCCCGAGATCTCCACGTTCAGGGCGTTCTTGCGTCCCGTGGCGTAGCGGGTGGCCTCGAAGCTGGCGAGGGCGCCGGAGTCGAGGCGTCCGGTGAAGATGGCGACGTCGTCGACGGTGACCCGGCCCCGCTGGGTGTCGGCCGGGCCGTGCGCGGCAGCGGGGAGGGGGCGCTCCTCGACGAGCGTGTCGACGACGCCGGTGACCCGCTGGACCCACTGGCCGGTGATGAACTGGACCATGTCGATCGCGTGGGCGCCGATGTCACCCAGCGCGCCCGAACCGGCGTGCTCTTTTTGCAGCCGCCAGTTGAGGGGCGCCTCGGAGTCGACGAGCCAGTCCTGCCGGTAGCTGGCGCGTACCTGCTGGACACGCCCGAGTGCGCCTCGGGCCACCAGGTCGCGGGCGAATGTCGCGGCAGGCACCCGACGGTAGGTGAACCCCACCATCGACAGCGTGCCGTTCGCGGCGGAACGCCCGGCGGCCTCGGCCATGTGCGTCGCCTCGGCCACAGTGTTGGCGAGCGGCTTCTCGCAGAGGACGTGCTTGCCGGCCTCCAAGGCCGCGACAGCGATCTCGGCGTGGGAGTTTCCCGGGGTGACGATGTCGACGATGTCGATGTCGTCGCGGGTGACGACCTCTCGCCAGTCCGTAGCCGACTCGGCCCATCCCCACCGCTGCGCGGCCTCGGCGACCGCGTCGGGACGGCGGCCCACGATCACCGCCATCTCGGGGGCGGCCGGAAGGTCGAAGACTCGGGGCGCGGTGCGCCACCCCTGCGAGTGCGCGGCGCCCATGAACCCGTAGCCGATCATGGCGACCTTGAGTGTCGTCATGCCAGCGCCAACTCCTTCTCCACAACGACGCGGTTGCCGACATAGCGCCCGGGGGCGATCTGCATGTAGAGCAGCCGCAGGTCGAGGGTCACCTCTACGGCGATGCGCTCCCCGGGCGCGGGTGGCGGGTTGAGCGCCACGATGATCTCGGCCCGGTCCTGGACGAACCAGAGGGTGTCCCAGTGCTCCTGCAACTCCTCGATGCGATAGCTGCGCCCTTCGAGCTCGAAGCTCAGCTCTTCGCGGGGGATCTCTCGGCCGTCCACCTTGACCGCGACGTCGCGGACCGCGGACAGCCACAGGCTGCGGTACCAGGGGAGCTGGATCGAGACCGCGACGCCGTTGTCATGGCGTCGGACGTCCGACTCCTGAAAGAGGGTGTTGTGGGTTGCCATCGTGTGGTCCTCACTTGAACGTGTCGGTGAAGGTCGCGTGGGCGAGCGGAGGCTCGGGGTCGAGCGTTTGCCGGGTCGACGGGCTGTAGGGGTGGTATTCGGAGGGCACGGGCTCGTCGGCAGGCGGCATGAACATCGGCTCGCCGTCGTCGCCGAAGTACATGAGGTCGAGCGCGAACGCCTCCTGGTTCTTCTCGGCGAAGCTGATCCAGTTCTCCTCGAAGGGGGCGCGCAGCAGCTCGTAGCAGCGGAATTTCCAGATCTTCCACTCGCCGTCCTGGCGCAGGAAGTCGACGGCGTACTTGCACCAGACCCAGTGCGCCCACACTTTCTTCCCTTGGACCTCCTTGGGAGAGAACATGTAGGAGGGCTGCCTCGCCGCGACCTCAGGGTCGGTCAGCCCCGACTCGTTGCCGGCCATGATCCACACGCCCTTGGCGGTCTCGCCGTCGGCGGCGACTTCGATCACCGGCGTGGTGGTGTAGTGCAGGATCAGTTTCCCGACCGGGGTGGGTCGCCCCTGGTGGTAGCGGATGACGCTGTCGTAGTCGGTGTAGACCCCGGCGTTGGTGTAGCGCGCCCGGATGCCCGGAGTGCCGCGCTTGACCCACAACGGGATGATCCGCTCATCCTGGAATGCGTTGTGGTAATACATGTAGCGGTTGAAGAGGTTCTCGATCGCGCCGCGGTCATCGGCACGGCGGGCGATGTCCGTGACCCGCGCCAGCTCGTCCCTCAGCTCGGCGATCTCGGCGCGCAGCGCCCCCACCTCGTCTGTCATACTTGGCTCTCCTTGGAAGTCGGCGAGACGGTCACCCGTGGGCGACCGTCTCCTCGATGGCGCGCCGCATCAGGTCGTGCTGGGCGGCGATAAGGGCGACCGGGTCGGCCTCGCCGAGGTCAGAGAAGGCGTGTCCTTCCCACTCGCTCGACAGGTAGCCGCTGAACCCGCCCTTGACGAACTGGCGGACGATGCGGGGGATGTCCATCGCGGGCTCGTTGCCCTCGGAGTCGATATCCCAGAACTTCGCGTGGACGTGGAAGAGCTGCGGCATGATGTCCAGCCACTCTTCGGGTGGCACCAGGCCGTGCATGTTGAACGCGAGCCGGGAGAACGGACCGAGACTGGCCGGGTCGATCCCCTCCGAGCGCAGGTACTCCTCGAATGCCTCGTTGCGTTCGTGCATCGTCATGGGGCGGCGCCAGAAATCCTGCATGGCGGCCAGGTGCTCGTCTTGCAGCCCCATGGATCGCAGGGTGCGAAACAGCGTCGGGGAGAGACTGTGCATGGTCGAGCTGAAGTCGGCGGTGAAACCGAGCCGGTCGGAGCCGAGCTCGTCGTACATCTCGCGGATCGCGAGGACCTTCGGGTCGTTGGGGCCGGAAGGTGCGTGGATCTCGTAGCCCAGACGCTGGTCGTACTTCTCGGCCAGCGGCAACAGCCGGCGGAGCAGCTCCTTGTCGGCCGACCGGATGACCACTCGGTGGATACCGAGACGGTAGGCGGCATGCAACTGGACCGCGAAGAACTCGAACTCCTCATCCGGGGTCATGTCGCGATCGGCGCGCCGCCCCATGTCCAGGTTCGTCCCCATCGCGCTGGGCTCCAGCCCCAGGCGGTCGAGCGTGGAGTGCCACATGTAGACGAAGTCATCGTCGACATCGGGGTAGGTTCGCAGCATCTGCGCCCCGTTGAACTCGACGCCGGGGCCGAGTCCCCGGTCGGCGACTTCCTGGAGCAGACTCTCGAAGGTGTAGTGCCCGGCCGCCCACTCGGCGGTGAGCGAGTAGAGGGTCAGGCCGAGCTGGATGTCGGTTCCGGCGATCCCGGGGGCGGTCATGGTTGCTCCTTACGTGATCAGCTACGGGCGGGGGCGGCGAGGTGACGGGCCAGACTCGCCCTCGCCTCGGCGGCGTCGGTCAGCATCCGCGAGGCGGCGGAATTCGCCGCTGCGCGCTGGAGGGCCTGCTCGGCGCGGACGATCTCGAAGGGGTCGTCCCAGTAGTTCCAGTGCCAGCCCTCGTACTCGCTGGAGACCGCGCCCGAGTAGCCGCTGTCGACCAGCAGTGCGATGAGGTCGCGCACGGGTACCGAAGGCTCCTCACCGCCGGGGTCGATGCCGAAGAACTTCCCGTGCACGTGACGGACCCACGGCATGATCTCGCGCCAGGTGTCCACAGGTGCGGGACCGAACAGGCCAGTGCCGTTGATCGCGAAGTCGACGCCGAGGTCGGGCCGCCCGTGCTCGGCGGCGAGCTCGATGAAAGCGCCGAACCGCTTGCCGTGTTCGACTTGGGTGGGAGGCGGCCCCTGCTCGTAGAAGTCGTTCCACAGACCTTGGACGGCCGTGAGGAGCTCGGGGTCGGCGCCGCGACGGCGGTAGGCTTCGAGCAGTGAGGGAGCGAACCCGCTTACGGTCGCGCCCCAGTCGGCGGTGAATCCGAGCAGCGGGGAGCCGAGCCGTTCGTAACGGTCCCGCAGCCGCAGGATGTGCTCGTTGGTCGCGTAGTGGTGCGCGTGCACCTCAAGCGCCAGGGTGACCCCGTAGCGCTCGGCCACCGGCAGCAGCTTCTCCATGGAGTCCGGCGTGAGCGAGATCTGCACACGGGCGATCGGGAAGCCCAATCGGGAGGCGGCCTCGATCTGGCGGCGCATGTACTCCAGGAGCTCGTCGTCGGTCATGAGCCGATCCCGCCGGATTCCGACGTCGGTGTTGATCGCCAGCGAGGTCGGCACCAGCCCCACCTCGTCGACCAGGTCGCGAAACCACGCGACGGAGGCGTCGTCGAACTCCGGGAAGCCACGGAAGCTCGAAAATCCGATGATCTCCAGCCCTGGTCCGAAGCCGTCCTGGCCGACACGACGGATGAGCCCTTCGAGGTCGTAGTGCCGGCCGTGGAAGGCCCGGGTGAAGCTGTAGAGGGTGACGCCCTGAATAGGGGTACCGAGCCCGGTCATCGCTGTCTCACTTCCATCGTCTTGCTGTCGCGTTCCTCGATCCGCAGCACCCCGTGGTCGGTGACGATGTAAGGGATGTAGAGCTTCAGCTCGACCGTCACCTCGTGTCGCGTACCGGGATTGGCCGGAAGGTCCCCGGAGAGGACCGCTGAGTCCAGCGGGAACCACCATTCGTCGGTCCGCTCGACGAGCTCGGGCAGCGCGTAGGTACGTCCGTTCATCTCCCAGCGCACGGACTCGGCGGGGGCCGTGACGCCGTCGACCGTGAGTGCGGCGTCGTCGATGCACGAGCCGGGCAGGGCGCGGTACCAGGGAATCCGGACTTCGACAGAGGTGCGTGAGCCGTCGGTCGAGAGCGTGCCGGCCTCGATGATGCGGTCGGGAATCATCGGTGACCTTCCTTCGCGGGGCGTGTGGTCGTCACGCACGTCCTCCTCAACGTCTTTTTCATGATTACAGCAACCTTAAGTCAAAAAATGACTAAAGCCAATCCTTGCAATAACGGGCGACATCGCGCGCGCCACGGATCGCCAGCGCGACCGCGGTCAACGTGGGGTTGCAGGCGATGGCTGTCGGGATGACGCCGTTTCCGGCCACGTAGAGTCCCGCGTGGCCCCACACGCGCGAGTTCGGGTCGCAGACCGAGGTGCCGTCGTCGTCCGCGCCGAGCCGCACGGTGCCCTGGTAGTGCAAAGACGAGCCGAGCGGCAGCAGAAACGGCTCGTCGCCGATGGGCTCTCCCAAGGCCGCGGCTGCGCGGCGGATCTGCGCCTTGGCACGGGCGATGGTCTCGTGGTCACGTTCCGTAAGGCGATAGCGAATGCGTATCGCCGGCATCCCGTAGGCATCCCGCTCCAGGTCGTGGAACTCGACCCGATCCTCGGCACGCAGGTCCTTCGCGCAGAACCATCCCAGACCCACGATCGAGCCCGGTATGGGATCGTCGGTCTCGGCGAGCGGGATCGGTGAAGCGTCGAGTTGCATGACCTGGCCGTGAAAGGGCGCGGTATCGACATAGGGCACCCACGAGACGCCGCTTTGCTCGTCGAGGACACCCGCGGGGGTGCCGGCGGCGCGCACGGCATCGGGGTGGTCGGCCGCCCCACTGAGGCGGGCGGCGAAGACGACCTGGGCCTGATCGTTGAGATAACGGCCCAGCGCCGGCGGCCGCACCCCCGAGGCCCACAGGAGCTGGGGGGTGCGCAGGCTGTCGGCGGCGACCACGACCGCGTGGGCGCGAATCCGGTGCACGGTCGCGTCTGTTCGATCTTCTACCTCGACCCCGACTGCCTGCGCGTCCTTGACCGCGACGCGCCGTACGAGAGCCTCGTCGACCAGGGTGAGGTTGGGGTTGTCGCGCGAGACGTCGCCGAAGACGACGTCGGAACCCGACCAGGCCAACGATCCGTCCGCGCGCCGGTGGACTGCCAGCGGCATGGGCTGGACCCGTCGGTCAAGGGCTCTCCCCCCATCGAACTCCCCGGCGAGACGACGGCGCACCTCCTGGGCGAACGGAGCCGTCTCGAAGGCGTCGGTGGTGACGCCGAGCAGACGCTTGGCCTGCGTCAGCAGCTCGTCGAACCCCTCGACAGCGCGGATTCTCTCGCTCTCGCCCGGCGAAGGGCACGCCGCGGTCCAGTGCGCCCCCATCCCGCCGACGTTGCTCGACATGGCGGCCACGGGCATCCCGTCCTCACCGTCGACGGCCGCGCCGTCGGGCAGCAGCCACGTCCCGGGACGCGCCCGACGCATACCCGCACGCACCTGGCCGGGATTGTCGATCGTCGCGCTGTCCGGGGCCGGCCCTTCGGAACGGCGCTGGGCCCGGGCACACGCCTGTAGATCGGCGATGTTCTTGACGTGTGAGCCCGGCGGGTCCGTGATGGTGGGACCGACTTCGAGAAGGGCGACACGCAGGTGGGGCGCCTCCTCGCTGAGGACGCGCGCATAGGTCGCGCCGGTCGGTCCGCTGCCGACGATCGCGACGTCGACCTGGTCGGGAAACCGTCCACTCACCGTTGCGCACCTTCTCAGGCTGTGGCCGCGACGGCGGCGATGGCTCGGGTGGACGTGGCCGACTCGGTGGTCGGGTAGTACTCCAGCCCGATCGGGCCCTCGTAGCCGCTCGACCGGAGCTGTCCGAGGCGCTCGGCCCAGTCGACCTCACCGGTACCGGGCTCGCCACGCCCGGGGGCGTCGGCGAGCTGGACGTAGCCGACGAGGTCTTGGACCGCGGCGAGTTCGGCGACCACGTCCTCGCCCTCGGTGATGGAGTGGTAAATGTCGTAGAGAATCGCGAAGTCGGGCGAGTCGACGCCGCGGGCGACATAGCCGGCGTCGGCCGTCCGGTCGAGCAGCGAACCGGGATGGTCCACCCGCGTATTGACCGCTTCGAGGACCAGCGTGACGCCCGACCCGGCGATATAGGCGAGGGCTCGGGTGAAGATGTCGACGAGCTCGTCGAGCTGGTCCTGGCGCTTTCTGCCGCCGAAGCCGGTGCCACTGCCCACCACGATCCGCGGACAGTTCAGCTCGCGGGCGATCTCGACTCCCTCTTCGAGCCCGGCGAAGAAGGGAGCGTGGTCGCGTGGGGGGAGCATGAACTGCGTCCGCGGCTCGGCCAACTGAGCCGTCAGCGCGACGCCGGTCTCCTCCAGCGCCGCCTTGAGCGCCGGGATGTCCTTCGGCCGTGCCGGCGCGTCCTTGCCTGTGGGACCCCACATCTCGACAGCCTCGAAGCCGGCTGCCGCGGCGGCGCGCACCCGGTCGGCGTAGCTGTCACCCGCCTCGGTGAACAGCAGCTCGATGTTGGGCGCGAGCGTGTACATATTCGTCCTTCCTTCGGGCGCCGGGAGCGCCCCGGTGAAAAGCGTGCGCGCGTGCGAGGACAGGGGGGCGGTGGGGCGGTCAGCCCTTGATGCCGCCGGCGAACCCCTGGATGAACCGTTTCTGCGCGACGAGGTAGAGCAGGAGGATGGGGATCATCGAGACGATGACGATGGCGAAGATCTGGTTCCACTGCGAGACGAGCGACCCGACGTAGTAGTACATCGCCACGGGCAGCGTCTGGTTCTCCGATCCGCCGAGGAAGATGAGCGCCGAGAAGAAGTCGTTCCAGACGATCAACCCGGCGAGGATCGCCACGGTGCCCGTAGCGGGCGCCATCAGGGGCAACACCACACGGAAGAAGATCTGCGCGCGTGAGGCTCCGTCGATGGTGGCCGCCTCTTCGTACTCCGTACCAAGCCCCCGGAAGAAGCCGGCGTAGAGGAAGACGGCGAACGGGAGCAACATGCCGGTGTAGAGGATGATCATGCCCCAGATCGATCCGGTCAGTCCGAGTGTCCGGGCCCCGATGTAGAGCGGAACGGTACCGAGCTGGGTCGGCAGCACGATCGCGATGAGGAACAGCATGTAGGCTCCGCGGCTCCATCGGCGCGTGCTGCGCACGATCACGTAGCCGGTGAGCGAGCCGAGCAGCACCATGCAGAGGATGCTCCCGCCCGTCAGGATGACGCTGTTGAGCAACCCCAACAGGACGTTCGACTGGCCCTGTTGGCCCAGTACCGCGACGAAGCTGCTCAGGTCCGGATTCGTCGGAGGCGCGATCGGGTCGCTCGCGAACACCTCCTGGTCCGACTTGAGCGCCGTCGCGACGAGGAAGTAGAAGGGAAGCAGGAAGATAAAGGCCGCGACCCAGGTGAGCGCCTCTCGCAGTGCGGTTGCCTTGGTGTAGCGGAACATGTCAGCTCTCCTTGGAGCGGTCGCGGGTCGCGTACTGCTGGAGCATGGCGCAGACGAGGATGAGAACCGTCAGCAGTAGGGCGAGTGCGGCGCCGTAGCCGAACCGCCCGAGGGAGAACGCCTCCTTGTAGACCTCTGTCGCGAGGTTTTCCGTAGCCCCGGCCGGCCCTCCCGCCGTGAGGGCCATGATCTGGTCGAAGATGCGCAACCCGTTCACGAGCCCGAGCGTGGTGGCGATGGCGATCGCGGGGCGGATGGAGGGGACCGTCACAGCCAGGAAGCGCTGCCAGTGCGAGGCGCCGTCGATGGCCGCGGCCTCCTCGATCTCGACGGGGACCGCGGCCAGCCCGGCGAGGTAGATCACCATCGCGATCCCCGTCTGCTGCCAGACGATCACCCCGAGCACGGCCCAGATGGCCAGATTGGGGTCGGCGAGCCACGGCCGTTGCAGCTCTTGCAGACCGCCCGCCGCGAGCAGTTGGTTGAGCGGCCCGTTGAAGTCGAAGATGAATTTCCACACGTAGGACACCGCGAGCGGGCTCAAGACGACCGGCATGAAAAAGACGACCCGCAGGGCGTATCGAGTGCGCAGCCCCCGATTGAGGGCGAGCGCGAGCATGAGCCCGAAGACGTTGGTGAGCAGCACGGAGCCGAACGCCAAGAGAAGGGTGTTGCCGAGTGCTCTGACCTTCTCCGGGTCCTGGAAGATCTCTCGGAAGTTCTCCAGACCGATCCACTCGAACGAGCCGATGCCCGACCAGTTGGTGAACGCGAAGAATCCACCGACGGACGTCGCGGTGTACTGGATACCGAGAACGAGGAGCAAGCCCGGCAGAGCCCACCACCAGCGTCCGTAGCCGACCAGGGGACGAGCCCTGCTCGGACGAGCCCTGGGAGAGCTGGAACGGCCCCCCGTGTTCTGGGGACGTTGCGCGCGCCCTCCTTCGGACGCGCGTCGTCCTTGCGTCGTCACAGTCATGGATTCCTCCGACATCGGTGCTAGCTGTGTCCGGTCGAGGCCGGTCAGTTCTCCCAGGCGTCGTCCATGGCAGTCAGCACCTGATCGACCGTGCTCTGCCCCGTGAGCAAGCCCTGGACGCCCGTCGAGAGCTCGTCGTAGACGGACTGGTTCGGCCACGTGGAGTTCGGCAGCGCCGTGTAGGACTCGCTTTGAATCAGTTCGCCGACAGGGGCGTAGCGCGTGTCGGAAAGGTCGACGTCGGCAACGCCGGTGACGGGCAGGACTCCGGAGATATCGGCGAAGAGCTGGGCCTGCTCGGGTTCGGCCACCCAGTCGAGGAACTCCTGTGCGGCCTCCTTCCGCTCGGAGGCGGCGTTGATCGACAGCGAGTAGTTGGAGCTCGCGAGGATGTAGGGGTCGCCGCCCTCGGGGGGCGGGAACGCCTCGATCGCGAAGTTCTGGTCGGGTGCCGCGGACTGTAGCTCAGAGGCCGCACCACTAGGGATGAACGCTCCGAGGGAGGTGCCCTGGGCCAGTCCGTTGGTGATGGCGTCGAAGCCGCCGCCCTCGGCGCCGTCCTGGAAACAACCCGTCTCGTTCAGTTCGACGATGGTCTCCAGGGTCTCCTGCCAGCCTTCGCTGTCGGCGAAGGTCACCGCGCCGTCGGCCCGCTGCTGGTTCCAGTCGGGGGTCTCGGCGTAGACCCGGGTGGCCGAGACGGACATGGCGGTCATACCGGTGTTCGGCGGCGCCGCGCCGGCCAGGGCGATGGCCGAGGTGCCGTCGTTGGCGAGCGTCTCGCACAGGTCGAGCAGCTCCGCGGTCGCGTCGGGGAACTCGTCGAGCCCCGCGGCGTCGGCGGCGGAGGTGTTGTAGACGAAACCGCTGACCGTGAGGTCGACCGGCTGACCGTAGAGCTCGTCCTCGGTGTAGAAGAGCGACTCGTTGCCGGCGGGGATCAACTCGGCGGCGGCATCGTCAAGCGGTTCGAGGAAGCCGGCCTCGGCCAGGGGCACGATGCCCTGGGCCTGCCCGGTTCCCGGTGCGGTCTGGACGACGTCCGGCGCGTTGCCCGCCTGGAGCTGGGTTCGCAGTGTCTCGCCGTAGCGGTCGTTGGGCTGCGGGGCGAGCTCGATGCTGACGTCGGGATTCTCCTCCATGTAGACCCGGGCGAGGCGCTCGTAGGGCGACTCCAGGTTGTTGGAGGTGGCATAGGTGAGCGAGAAGCCGTTCGCCCCGTCGACGCTTTCGCTGCTCTCACCCGAGCAGGCCGTGGTGAGGAGCAGCGCGCCCACCGTCGGGACGGCGAGGGCCCAGCCATAGCGCGAAAAAGACCTACGGTGCTGTGTCATATCAGACCTTCCTGAAGTCGTTGTCCAGCGACTCTTCGGCGAGTCGGCGTGAAGGGTATGGCCAGTATCACAGACATATGCCAAAAAAACACATAAGTATTTTGGATACTCGACATAAGTATCGTTATGACTGCCAGATGGGCTCCCCACGAGCCGGGGCACGCGATGGCGATCCCCGACGACGAAGCGGTCCGCGCTCGGGGGCGAGCTCGGGCGAGACGCCGCCGAACTACTCCGTCTAGACGGCACGGAACCCGAGTGGTGGCTCCGACTTCACGTCCCGTGAGCCGAAGAGCGGCCCTTCCTCGGCGGCCATGGAGGCACCGCGCTGGTAGTACCCCGCGTGAACGCGGGGTACTGGACATGGCTGGATCTCGACAGTGCGGCGGTGTTCCGGCGACCAGACTTCCCCCATCAGTCCGGTCGATTCCACCGAGAAGGCCGCTACGCAGCAAGAATAGGCGCTCCAGATAACCCCTCGGGGCTCATCGTCGCCAGCGATGGGTTCAGTCGATTTTCCGATGTGACGACCGACCACCGAGGATCACGCCACGGTGTCCGATGATCCCCTTCTCTCGTGTGTTGCCCTCAACCTGCTCGTCGCGTTGGACGCTTTGCTGACCGAGCGCAGCGTCACCCGGGCCGCTGACCGGCTGCACTTGAGCCAGCCGGCGCTGAGCGGCTCGCTCGCGCGCCTGCGAAGGCACTTCAACGACGAGATTTTGACCCGGAGTGGAAACTCCTACGAGCTGACGCCACTCGCCCTGCGGCTCGTCGAGCACACGGCCACCGCGTTGGATGCGGCACGCCGGGTGTTCGAGAGTCAGGCGTCGTGGGAGCCGCGGGAGTCGACGCGCGAGTTTCTCGTCTACGGCTCCGACTACGCCTTCGCGACCATCGGTCGTCGGGTGAGTCGCATCGCGCGCACCAGAGCTCCCGGCGTGCGGTTCCGCTTCCAGTTGCACAGTCCGACGATCGTCGAGGACGCCACGAACCGGCTGCGCTCGGCCGATGCCATGATCATCCCCCACGGCTTCCTCTCCGATCTCCCATTCGAGGACTTGTGGCGAGACCGGTGGGTCGTGCTCGCAGACGAGGGCAACACGGCCGTGGGCGACGAGGTCACGATGGATAACGTCGCGGAACTGCCCTGGGTTCTCACCTACCAATCCCGCTCGGCCTTCACGTCGGCCAACCGGCAGATCCAAGAGCTCGGGGTCGAACCGCGGGTTGAGGCTGTCGTCGAAAGTTTCTTGGCGCTCCCCCACTTCGTCATCGGCACCGACCGTCTCGCGATCGTGCAGGCCGGGCTCGCGCCGACGATCCGCCGAAGCGGCGGAATCCGTGTGCTGGACGTCCCCTTCGACGCGACCCCTATCCTGAACGCGGTCTGGTGGCACCCCGTACACAACCGCGATCCCGAGCACGAGTGGATGCTCGGGATCTTCGGCGAGGCCGCCGCGGAGTTGTCCACGGCGCCCGCATCCTCCTCGCACGAGGCGACGACAAGCGCGCCGCCCGGCCCCGACCGCGCCCCGGGCGGGCCCGCGACGTGCCGGTGAGGAGCGGCGGCCAGATCCCTCCGCCCCCGTATGCTTTGCGGGGCCGCGAGCACAGTGCGGGTTTCGGTGTTTCCTCGGCTAGGCGGAGTTGAAGCCGAGGGGGCTACCGGTGGGCCTCGTGGGTCGCGGCGAGACGGTCGCGGGGATGGGCGGGGCGGACAGGCCAGCCGTGGCCGACCACACCCACGGCGAGAAGCACCCGCCAGCCCCAACAATGCGGCCACAGCCGCCACGCTGCGCCACCGCGCCCCGCCTGCCTTGTCTCCACCGGCCATAGGCGCCACCGTGACACCCGCCAGCAGCAACTATGCCCACGTGTGACCAAAACATGACACACGGCACCAACACCATGCCGCGCCCCGCCCTGCCCTCAACTTCCGCCTCCAGGTAAGCGCAACTTCTCCTCCTGCGCACCACAGGCGAGGAAAGGCATCCCCCAGCACTGCTCTCTCACATGGCTGCCCGTTTGAGGGCGAAAGGACAGCCAACTCGCCACGACCACCGCCCACTGTGGCCGCGTCGACCTGCTCTGCGCCGACCCAACGGTCGAAACCCACAAGCGGCCGAGGCCGCCGCTGCCCGGCAAGCCAATCGTGCGACCTCTATGCTCGTGGATATGACGATTCAGCGGATGGACCACGTCGGCGTCGTTGTCGACGACCTCGCGGCTGCTATTTCGTTCTTCGCCGAACTCGGCATGGAGCTGGAAGGCGAGGCCCCCGTCGAGGGAGATTGGGTGGACCGTGTCGTCGGACTCGACGACGTCCGTGTCGACATCGCGATGATGCGCACCCCCGACGGTCACGGCCGGCTGGAGCTGACGAAGTTCCACACACCGACGGCTGTCCGCGCTGAACCGGAAAACGCACCGGCGAACACGCTGGGCATCCGTCGCGTCATGTTCGCCGTCGACGACATCGACGACGTCCTCGCCCGCCTGCGCACCCACGGCGCCGAACTCGTCGGCGAGCCGGCGCGATACGAGGACAGCTACCGGCTCTGCTACGTTCGCGGCCCCGCAGGCATCATCGTCGCACTGGCCGAACAGCTCAGCTAACGGCTGCCGAAAGGGCCGTTGCCCAACGGAGCATCGGGGCGCGGCAGCAGCGAGATCGGCGACAGGACCGCCGACGAGCCTGGCCCCTCGACGCCCTCGACATCCGACATTTCTCAAGCACGCTCCGACCGGATAGACCAAGGAATCCGCGACATAAAAGGGAGAGGGTCACTGGCGATACTCCTCCACCCCTCGTGTTCATCAGGGGAGTGAAGGGGGCTGGAGTTCATTGGGCGGCACGATTCCCCCGCCCCGGTGGCTTCGGGTGATGGTGCGGTCGCACGCACCATCACCCGGCTGGCTCAGCTCAACGGCACGGTCAACGCGGCGGGGGCGTCCTCGACAGAGGAGAACTCCACCCGCTCGCCCCGCTTACTCTCGCTGGTGTAACGCGGATCGTCGGTGTCGACCACCAGGGTGAGATGGCGCCCCGGAGCGAGGTCGCGCACCACGGGCTGCAAGTCGACGTCGACCGTGGTGGGGTCCCCCGGAGTGGCGTCACGCAGCGTGTAAGGCTTGTGTGAGATCAACTCCCCAGTGCCGTGGCGGGTTGTGGCGTAGAGGTAGAAGAACAGGGAGGTCTCTTCGGCAGTGGGGGTGACCTCCACTTGAACGCTGGGTGTGCCACTGATGGTCGCCCCCTCGGGGTACTCCGGGCCGCTCCACACGCCGGCCCGGTAGCGGTTCACCAGCGGCAGCGACACTCCGGTGGGCACGTCCAGGAACTGCTGGAGCGCGCCGCTGACCAGCAATGTTCCGCTGTGGGCCGTGGTGCCGAGCCCGGCGTGGATCGAGTGCTCCCAACCTGGGGCCGGTTCTTTGCTCATCCCTCCCGTGGGTTGCCACTGAGACAGCGAGCGTCGCGGCTCCTCCAGGTAGTGGGTTTCGGTCGTGGCGGTGGCCGAGGGCCAGTCGGGGTAGGTGCTCCACGCACCGTTCTTGCTGTTCTCCTGAAGGTGGACCGGGTCCTCGGTGGCGATCCCGTTGTTGTCGCCTTTGAGGTGGTGGTCGAACCAGCGGGTCAGGTCGTGCCAGACCTTGTTGGGCAGTCCGACCGCACCGAACAGCTCTGCGGTGGCGTGATCTCCCGGTGAGAGCATCAGCCGCTTGTCGGTGTCCAGCTCACCGTAGAAGTCGGTGATCTGCCCTGGCGGGAAGATCCCGTCGTTGTAGGCGTGGGCCAACATCACCGCGGGGTCGTTGGCGTTGATCTCGTCGGCCTTGGTGGCCGCAGAGCGTTGCGGAGCCATCTCCAGCATCGGTTCTATATTGCCGTCGCGGTACTGCTCCTCCACCTCTTGCAGGGTCTCGCTCGGGGTGCCGGTGAGTTCGCCGCTCAACAGCAAAAGCTCGGCCGCCTGGAAGTTGATCGTCTCGTTGGGGTACAGCGAGGCTTCCAGGTCGCTCCAGCCGCTCATGGCGCCCACGGCATCCACCCGGTCGTCGCTGGCCGAGGTGAGCAGGCTGATCCCGGCGCCATAGGAGATACCCGCCATCCCGATCGCCGCCGGGTCGGCCGCGGTGCTCTCCAACGCCCAGTCGATGACCGCGCGTGCGTCGGCGACGTCCTTGGGGCCGGCGACCTCCACGCCGCCGTCGGAATCGTAGAAGCCGC
>NZ_BAABDD010000023.1:0-71005 GCF_039539445.1 Salinactinospora qingdaonensis | reverse complement strand
ACCTGCAAGAACAAAACATGCAGATGCGCCAGTACGAATACAGCCCCCTCAACCAGGTCCAGCAATGGAGCGAACTTCCCGCCAACGCCCCACTGTTCGAAACCCTCTTCGTCTTCGAGAACTACCCCGAGGACGAGGACAGTGAAAAGGCGCTGCGCTTCACGGAAGCGAGCTCGCGGGAACAGACCCACTACCCGATCAACGCCGTGATCACCTTGGGTGAGCAGCTCGGCATCAGCCTCTTCTACGACAGTCGACAGTTCGACAACCGAACGGTCGAGGCGATGCTCGCGCACATGCAACAGATCTGTCACGAGCTTGTGGGCTCACCGCAGCAGCTTCTGCCCCAGGTGACCATGCTCACCGACGACGAGCGCACGCGGGCGGTGGAGGAGTGGAGCACCGAGACCACCTCCGACATCGAAGCCACCTATGTGCACGAGCTCATCGAGGAGCAGGCACGGGTGACGCCCGACGCGATCGCGGTGGTCCACGAGGACAGGCACCTGACTTATGCCGCGCTCAACAGTCGCGCCAATCAGCTAGCACATTGGCTGCAAGACCGCGGCGTCGGCCCTGAGGTCCAGGTCGGGCTGTGCTTGGAGCGCTCGCCGGAGGCCCTTATCGGCCTGTTGGGCATCCTGAAAGCCGGCGGCGCCTACGTTCCCATCGACCCGCGTTACCCGACCGAGCGCATGGCGTTCGTCATCGAGGACGCGCGGATGCGTCTGTTCCTCACGGAGTCGCGGCTGCTGTCGAAGCTGCCGGCCGGAGACCTGCACACCCTCTGCCTGGACTCGGAATGGTCCGCCGTGGCCTCCGAGCCGACGGAGACACCGTCGACGACCCTGACGCCCGAGAATTTGGCCTACATCATCTACACCTCGGGGTCGACCGGAAAACCGAAGGGGGTGATGGTCGCTCACCGGTGCATCCACCACATCGTGCCGTGGATTCGGCTGCACCCCTCCTTCAACAGGCGGCAGAACGTCTTGCAGGTCGCCTCCCTGAGCTTTGACTTCTCTGTCTGGGAGATCGTCCTGCCGCTGGTGACGGGCGGCACGCTTCACTTCCCCAGCAGCGACATGCGCATGATCGGCACCGATCTCCACGACGTGTTGACCGAGCGGGCCATCGAGATCTTGAGCTTCACGCCGGGGGCGCTGGCCACCCTGCCCACGGAGCCGCTGCCCGACCTGCGCACGCTGGTCGTCGGTGGTGAGGCGTACTCGGCGGACCTTATCCGGACGTGGGCGCCCGGCCGCGACTTCTTCCACGTCTACGGGCCGACCGAGACCACGGTCTTCGCCACCGGAACGCACACCGACGAGCACCTGGAGACCATCCACATCGGCCGCCCGATCACCAACGTGCGGACCTACGTGCTCGACTCCTACATGCAGCCCGTCCCGGTCGGGGTTCCCGGGGAGCTCTACATCGGCGGTATCGGGGTGACCCGGGGCTACAGCAACCGCCCCGACCTGACCGCCGAGTCCTTTGTGGCAGATCCGTTCGGCGAAGAACCCGGAGGCCGCCTTTACAAGAGCGGAGACCTCGTCAAGTACCTCCCGGACGGAAACATCGAGTTCGTCGGCCGTGTCGACAGCCAGGTGAAGATCCGGGGCTTCCGGATGGAGCTCGGCGAGATCCAAGCGGTGCTCGACCAGCATCCGCTGGTCCAGAGTTCCGCCGTGCTCGCCCTGCCGGACGGCTCCAGCAAGCGCCTGGCCGCCTACGTGGCGCTCAGCGAAGAGCCCTCGAACATCACCGAGGTGCTTCAGGATCACCTGAAGGAACAGTTGCCGTCGTACATGGTTCCTTCGGCGTTCGTCTACCTCGACCAGCTTCCCCTCAACGACAACGGCAAGGTGAACCGGCGGGCGCTTCCGATGCCGGAGGAGAGCTCGGCACCCGCGCTCTCCGAGAGCGCGCTGCCGCGGACCAAGACCGAGGCGCTGCTGGCCGCGATCTGGGAAGAGGTGCTGGAGCAGAGCTCCATCGGCATCTTCGACGATTTCTTCAGTTTGGGCGGGCACTCGCTGCTCGCGACGAAGGTCGTGGCCCGCGTCCAGCAAACGTTCGGGGTCGAACTGCCGATCCGTGCGTTGTTCGAACGCTCGAGCCTCTCCCAGCTCGCCGCCGACCTGGACGGTCTGCTAGAGGAACAGGACCCGCACGAGGTCGTGCCCCTGGTGCCGGTGGCACGCGACGAGCCCGTTCCCGCGACATTCGACCAGCAGCGACTCTGGTACATGGATCGCCTGCACCCCGACAGCGCCCTGTACACGGTGGGCTGGCTGCTCCACCGACCCGCCGCCGTTGACGCGGAAAGGCTCAAGCAGGCGCTGGAAACGCTGGTCGCGCGGCACGAGACGTTGCGGACCACCTTCCGGGAGAGCCACGGGCGAGTGTGGCAGGTCATCGCGGAGACCGGTCCCGTGGCCCTCTCCGAAGCCGACCTGTCGGAACAGTCGCCGGAACAGCACCCCGAGTCGGTGAAATCCCTCACGCACGAGCTGTGGACCCAAAGCTTCGACCTCACCGAGGGCCCACTGTTGCGCACACTGCTCATCCACCTGTCCGACAGCGAAGCGCTCATGGCGTTCAGTGGGCACCACGCGATCGTGGACGGCTTCTCGGTCCGAATCTTCAACGAGGAGCTGATGCAGATCTACGACGCCCTCGCGACGAGCGAGGCGGCTATGCCCGCCCCGCTGCCGATCCAGTACGCCGACTATGCGGTATGGCAGCAGCAGTGGCTGCAAGAGGAACGCCTGCAACCGCACCTCCAGTACTGGAAGGAGCAACTGGCGGAGGCGCCCGCGCTGATCTCGCTGCCGACCGACCATCCCCGGCCCGCGGTCCAGGACTATCGGGGCGCCAATCACACGTGCTCGCTGCCGTCGGAACTCACCGAACAACTCAAAAAGGTAAGCAGCGAGAACAAGACGACGCACTTCATCACGGTGCTGAGCGCCTTCGCGGTCCTGCTTTCGCGCTACAGCGGGCAGGACAAGGTGGTAATCGGCATTCCGGTCGCCAACCGCAACCGGGTCGAGACCGAGCCGTTGATCGGGTTCTTGGTCAACACGGTGGCCCTGTGCGTGGACCTGGAGGGCAACCCGACCTTCGCGGAGGTGCTCCAGCAGGTTCGCTGGAAGCTCCTGGAGGCGCAGAGCCATCAGGATGTGCCGTTCGAACGCATCGTGGAGGAGCTCAAGCCCGAGCGCAGCCTGAGCTACAACCCCGTGTTCCAGGTGATGTTCACCGGGCTGGACAAGCTCTTCGACGAAGGTGACGACGAGGGGGAGCAGCCCGCCTGGATTCACGAAATCTTGGACTCCGGCATCGGCGTGTCAAAGTTCGACCTGGGGTTGAGCCTCCAGCGCAGAGAGGGCGAGCTGGAGTTTAACTTCGAGTACAGCACCAATCTCTTCGAGCGGGACACCATCGCCGGCCTGGGCGAACACCTGCGCAACCTCATCGCGGAGGCGCTGGCAGCGCCGCAGACGCCCGTCGGGCGGTTCACGCTTCTCTCGGCTGCGAAACGAGCAGAGATTCTGGAGGAGCGAAACGCCACATATGACGCGGAGGCGCTGCGGCCGCTGTGCCTGCACCAGTTGTTCGAGGAACAGGCGCGCCAGACTCCCGAACGCATCGCGCTGTCTTTCGAAGACCATCAGTTGAGCTACGCCGAGGTGGACCGCCGTGCCAACCGGCTGGCGCGCACCCTGCGCGACAGCCACGGCGTGGGGCCGGAAACCCCCGTCGGCGTCTGCATGTACCGTTCGCTCGACCTCGTGGTCAGCCTCCTGGCCATCCTCAAGGCCGGCGGTGCCTACGTCCCACTGGACCCCGACTACCCCTCGGAGCGGCTGGCGTTCATCGCCGAAGACGCTCAGGTCCAGGTCGCCCTGGTCCAGCCCGACACGGTGGACCATGTCGATTCCCTACGCGGGCAGGGCGTTCGGTTCATCGAACTGGGCGGGAGCGACACCTCGTGGCTGGCGGCTGGCCCCGAGCCGCTGGACGTGACGGTGAGCCCGGACAACTTGGCCTACGTGATCTACACGTCGGGCTCGACGGGCAAGCCCAAGGGCGCGATGCTGTCGCACCGCGGCATCTGCAACCGGCTGCTCTGGATGCAAGACGCCTACGAACTGCGGGAACACGACCGTGTCCTCCAGAAGACGCCGTACAGCTTCGACGTGTCGGTCTGGGAGTTCTTCTGGCCCGTCATCGTCGGCGCCCAACTCCACGTCGCACAGCCCGACGGGCACCGCGACCCCGCCTACCTAGCCGAGCTGATCGAGCGGCAGGGCATCAGCGTCCTCCACTTCGTTCCCTCGATGTTGCAGGCGTTCCTACAGCAGCAGACCGTGGCCCAGCAGTGCCAGGGCATCAGGCACGTGGTGTGCAGCGGAGAGGCCCTTCCGCTCGACGTCCAGGAGCAGTTCCAAGAGGCGCTGCCGAACACGCGGCTGCACAACCTGTATGGCCCCACGGAGGCATCGGTCGATGTCAGCTTCTGGGAGTGCAAGGACATTCCGGGGGCCACCACGGTGCCCATCGGCCGGCCGGTGGCCAATACGCAGCTCTACATCCTGACCGAAGCGATGGCGCCGGTACCGGACGGTGTCATCGGTGAGCTCTACATCGGCGGTGTCCAGCTTGCGCGCGGCTACCTGGGGCGCCCGGAGCTGACCGCCGAACGCTTCGTAGCCAACCCCTTCGGCCCCGGTCGGCTCTACGCAACGGGTGACCTGGCCCGGTACCGGGCTGACGGCGCTATCGAGTACGCCGGGCGCAAGGATCACCAGATCAAGATCCGCGGCTACCGCATCGAGATCGAGGAGATCGAGGCCGTCCTCGCCGAGCACCACGACATCCAGGGGTGCATGGTCGTCGTGCACGAGGCCACGCCCACCGACAAGCGGTTGACCGCCTTCCTCACGACGAAGGACGGCCACGAGGTGGACCAGGACGACCTACGGGCCTACCTCCTCGAGCGACTTCCGGAATACATGGTGCCCACCTACTTCATGACGTTGGACGAATTCCCGCTGAGCGCCAACGGCAAGGTGGACCGCAAGGCGCTGCCCGGGCTGTCGGACGTCGTGCAGCAGGCGCAGAACAGCGGAACCTACGTCGCCCCCAGGACCGAGACCGAAAAGATCCTGGCAGACCTCTGGGCGAACCTGCTGGAACTGGATCAGGTGGGCGTCCAGGACGACTTCTTCACCCTTGGCGGGCACTCGCTCCTGGTGGCTTCCATGTCGACCGAGGTCCAGGAGAGATGGGGCATCGCGCTGATGCTTCCGACGGTCTTCCAAAACAGGACGGTCGAAGCGCTCGCGGACGTCATCGACAACAGCGTCGAGCAGGGCGATAGCGAAGAGCTGGACGCGGACGAGCTGTTCGATCTGCTCTGAGAATCCTCGCCGCCTTACCCCCCACCGTTATCGCCCCTGCACGACATCAGGAGGAAAGACCATGCTCACTCAGGAAAGATCCATAGCAAGCCCCCGAGTCGCCCGTGTCGCGGCGGAGGTCGAGGCGGGCAACCGTGACGCCCTCGACAAGTTCTGGCAAGAGGTCGCGGAGTCGGGTTCACCGCTGATGGAACAGGTCGACGACGACGATTCGCAGACTCTGGTCACATTCCTGTGGCGAGACCCCGGCGACACTGAAAACGTGGTCGTGCTCTTCTTCAGCGCACCGAGCAACGGCGACTTCAGTGAATACCAGATGGAAAACCTTCCGGGTACCGATCTCTGGTACAAGTCCTACCTCCTGCCCTCAGAGGTACGGACGACCTACCTGCTTTCGGTGAACGACTCGTTGGTGCCGTTCAATTCTTACGCGGAGATTCTGCAACGCCTCCCGCAGTACCGGCCCGACCCGTTGAACCCCCGGGATTACACGCTTATGGGGAATCCGGACCAGTTCAAAGTGTCGGTGCTGGAGCTTCCCGGGGCGCCGAAACAGCCGTGGAACATCCCACGCCGCGGGGTGCCGAAGGGCAAGAGCCACATGCACTCGATGCGCAGCTCGATCCTGGACACACAGCACCACATCGGCGTCTACGTACCCCCCGACTACAACCCCGACGGCGACGAGTACAACGTTTTTCTGCTGTTCGACGGATGGTCGTACTACAACTTCGCCTCCATCACGACCGTGATGGACAACCTTGTTTACACCGGCCGGATTCCCCCGTATGTCCTGGTCATGCACACCAATGAGGACCAGGAAATCCGTGCCCGCGAGCTTCCCTGCTACCCGGCGTTCAATGAATTTTTGAACAAAGAGCTGATGCCGTGGGTTCACGAAAATTACAACATTACCTCGGATCCCGCGCGTACTGTTGTGGGCGGGTCCTGCTTCGGTGGTCTTGCGGCGGCTTACTGCGCCTTCAAGTCGCCAGAGCGCTTCGGCAACGTGATCTCCCAGTCGGGCTCGTTCTGGTGGCCGGGGAAAGGCGTTCCCGACGTCGAAGAAGAGTGGCTGACACAGCAGTTCAAGAAGAGCTCCAAGCTGCCCATCCGATTCTCTATGACGATCGGGAGTATGGAGCAGGCCATCATGGAGTTCGACCCGATGACGACACACGAGAACATGCGTGACGTCTTGCGGGAGAAAGGCTACGAACTCGACTACTTCGAATACATCGGGGGCCACGACATGATCTGTTGGCGCGGCTCCATCGTCGATCAGCTGCTCTTTTTCCACCCCAAGGAGAAGAGCTCATCTCCGAAACGGCAAGCGTAATGTGCGCTTCCCATCCGCGAGCTGTTCGGATTCAGGCCGTTTGACGACGAACGTGCACACGAGAATCGCCACCCTCTGCGAAAGGTGCTAGCCCGATGAGCGATGCCACGATCACTGTGCTGCCGGGCGATGGTGTCGGCCCCGAAGTGACCGCGCAGGCCCTCCAGGTTCTGCATGCCGTGGAAGAGCTGTACGGTCACACGTTCACGGTCCACCAGGGCTTGGTAGGGCTGGCTGCCATCGCGGCTGAAGGGGTGGCGATCTCGGAGACCACGTTCGAGACGTGTGCACACAGCGACGCCATCCTCTTCGGGGCGATCGGCAGTCTGCCCGCCGGAAAGAACCACAGCGGTGGCCCCCGGCCAGAGCAGGCGCTGTTTCGGCTGCGCAAGGAGTTTGGCTTCTTCGCCAATCTCCGGCCGGTCCGCCCCGTCGAATCCAGGTACGACGCCTCTCCACTGAAGCCCGAATACCTCAAAGGCACGGACCTGATCTTCGTGCGGGAGCTGTCGGCCGGGCTCTATTACGGGCATTTGGAGTCGGTGCCCGGCAAACCCAGCGAGATCCGTCGCACGGGTGACGAGGCGGAGGCTATCGACACCCTCTTGTACACCTCACACGAGATCGAACGTGTCGTGCGGACCGCATTCGAGATCGCCGCCGATCGCGGAGGCAAGCTCACCTCGGTGGACAAGGCCAACGTGCTCAGCTCCTCGGTCTTGTGGCGAGAGGTCGTGGCGCGCGTGGCACGTGACTATCCCACGGTGACCTACGAACACATGCTCGTCGATGCCTGCGCCATGGGGCTGATCAGGAACCCGGCCGACTTCGACGTCATCGTCACCGAGAACCTGTTCGGCGACATCCTCACCGATGAGGCCTCGATGCTCACGGGCTCCATCGGCATGCTGCCCTCCGCCAGTCTCGGGCAGCGGCGCACCGAGAGCGGGAGCTTCGGACTGTACGAACCCATCCACGGCTCGGCCCCCGATATCGCCGGACAGGACAGCGCCAACCCCATTGGAGCGGTTCTGTCCGCCGCCCTGTTGCTACGCCATTCGCTCGGTTTGCACCGGGAGGCTTCGGCTGTCGAAAAGGCCGTCGAGGACGTGATCCACCAGGGGTACCGGACGGTGGACCTGCACGAAGGGGGGTGCACGGTCATCGGAACCCAGGAAATGGGGCAGCGAATCCGCGACACATTGATGCAGCCCTGAACATGATGTACAGGCTTCTGTCAGTTCAGGGCGGAGCCATAAATCGACGATCGACCGCGGTTTCACGCGTGCGCTATTAAATGAATTGGTAGCTGGAGGTTACCCAATAATGATGCTGCAGAATTTCTCCTCAGAGGCTGCGGCCGGACTTGAAGAGCAGCGCATGCTCGTCCGGCAAGCCCGCAAGGAAATACTGCAGCGCCATAGAGCCCGCCTGGGAGAAAGCGCAGAGCCGCCCATCCGGGTCATGGCGCGAATCGTTCAAGATCTGGAACGAGAATGCGTGGAACGTAACTTCGATCAAGCGGCTATTCGGCACGAGATCGTGAACCGGACGATCGGTGACGTCAATGTGCGCCTCATCAACGAATGCGAGGGCGAGGCAGGCGGCCCCGAGGATTTTCGACTCTTGGGAGACGAACTCGGCATCGCACTGCCGGGAGAGGATCTGAACGGCTACACCGCCTCGGGAGAGGGGTACCGGTGGCTGCGGGAGCAGATGCTGGAAGCGGAGCGACACCTCCTCTCTAAAGGCCACGACCTGCGTGTCTACGACATTCACGGTGTCGGCAATCCAGTTCTGCGGGGCTGGCTGGCCGACGACATGCAGCACTGGGGATTGACGGCTTCCGCACAGCATGTGGCCGTCGGGCTGGGAGCGACGGACTGTATCGACAAGGTCCTCCGAGGCTTTGCCCGCCTGTCCAGACTCCAGTCTCAGCCGCCGGGCGCGGTCCTTTTCGCCGCCCCCGGATTCAACATGCCGGAGCTACAGGCCACCTCCCACGGATACCGACTGCACTCGGTTAACACCCGAGCAGAAGACGACTTCAAGCTGACCGGCCCGCTGCTCTCGCAGACTCTTGAAGAGAACCCGGACATCAACATCGTCTACCTGGCGGTGACGAACAACCCGACGACGTTCGCCTACTCCCCCGACGAACTCTCGTCCCTCCAGGACGTCATACGGCGTTTCGCGCAACAAGGGCGACGGATCTACATCCTCGCAGACCTGGCCTATGTCGGAACGGGTCCGCCCGCCGACGATCAGGCGCGCATGCAAAGCCTCACCTCCGCAGCCGATATAGCCGACCAGATGATCTACGTGAGCAGTTGGTCGAAGACGCACACGTTGACGGGGGAAAGGTTCGGCTGGATTGTTTTCGGCGACACCGAACTGGCCGGAAAAATGGGGTCGAGCTGGACCAACAGTGTGGCCTCCCTTCCCGGGGAGTGGCAGCTACGCTTCATGGCTTATCACGCTCTTTTCCGGGAAAACCCTCAACTGATCGAAAAGATCCGCAAACTCTACCGGCTGCGCCGCTCCCGGCTGCGAGAGCAACTGGAGAAGCTTGATAAAGAACACCGTCTCTTTGAGCAAATCTACCTCGACGACGACGTGACTATTTACAACTGGAGCAAGCTCCGGGAAGGCGAAGACTCTTTCTCCGTCTTTGAGAAAACCGGGCTTGCCGGAATACCAGGTTCCACCTTTGGTTACTCCGATGATTACATCCGCTTCTCGGTCGGCATCTTGCCCGTCGCGACGGATTGACGGCCGGCCGTGCTGTGGGGGGATTGTTTTCCTGAAAAGGAGAGGTTATGCAGAAAGAAAAAGCCAACTCCGCAGACGCCGCGAGGACGGACATGAACTCCTTCGATGTGCCAACGAACTTCAATTGGAACAACGAAGAGAGTCCACTCGCGCCGCTCCCGCAAAATATCCCCGGTGAGCCGCTCGCTTCGCAGGCCGCCGGTACCGAGCTTGTCTCGGAGTGCCTG
Organism: Salinactinospora qingdaonensis; assembly: GCF_039539445.1. Classification (NCBI taxonomy): domain Bacteria; kingdom Bacillati; phylum Actinomycetota; class Actinomycetes; order Streptosporangiales; family Nocardiopsidaceae; genus Salinactinospora; species Salinactinospora qingdaonensis. Next base: position 61,235 of record NZ_BAABDD010000023.1, on the reverse strand, counting down.
CGGGACGGGCTCCAGGGCACCGCCAGCTATCCGTCAGTCGACAAGATGCTGCAATACCTGTCCCTGCTCAGCGACTTCGGGATCACCTACGCCTGTGTCGGGATCTACCCCGGTGAGGCTGGCACGCTCAACGCGAAGATGAAGGAGCTCCTCGCGCGGATGCGAGACGAGGTTCCCTCCATCGTTCCCTCCGTGCTCTCCATGTGCACGGAGGAATCGCTGAAGTGGACCATCGAGTGCAAGGAGATTCATCCGGGACTCGTATCCCTCGTGTTCATGGGCACCGCTCCGTCTCGGCGGCTCGTCCAAGGCTGGGACCTGAGCTTCATCCAGGACAAGCTGGACACGTTCATCAGGAAAACCGTGGACGTGGGCATCCCCGTCATCGCGGGGACCGAGCACACCAGCCAGACCTCCCCCGAGGACGTACGCGCGATCGTGCGCACCCAGGTTGAGGCGGGCGCCCACAGCGTCGCCATGGCCGACACGATCGGCACCATCCGGCCGCTGGGCACCTACCGCCTCGTACGCTTCGTCCGGCAGGAGCTCGAAGCTCTGGGCATGCCCGACGTGAAGTTGGAGTGGCACGGGCACCGCGACATGGGCAACGCGTTGGGCAACGCGATGATGGCGACCGCGGCCGGGATCGACCGTATCCACGTCGTCTCGCGCGGCGTCGGCGAGCGCTCCGGTAACGCCTCCCTGGAAGAGATTGTGCTGAATCTGGCCGCCATCGAAGCAGAGGCCGGTCTTCCCCCTCGTTGGGAGATGCGAGAACTCCTCCCGCTGATCTCGTTCTACGGGGACATGGTCGACGTCCCGGCGCCGGAACACGGAGTACTCGGGCAGCGCTACAGCCACACCTCCTCGGGCATTCACACCGACGCCATCCTCAAGGCCCACGGTCTGGCCGACAAAGCCCGGGGCGCGAAGGACTTCGTTCTGGAGGACAAGCTGCGGGAGATGGCCAGCACCGTGTACTCGGCCGTCAACCCGGAGACCGTCGGCGGCACCACGTCTGTGGGCGTCAGCCCGTGGAGCGGCCAGAGCACGGTGAAGCTCGCCTACATGAGCAGCGGGGGCGACCCCCAAAAGCTCTCTTCGGAGGCCATCGAGAACGCCCTCGCTCGGGCCAACGAGCTGGGCCGCGAACTGACCGCCGAGGAGCTGGAAGCGAGCTACGCGGAGGCTTCGGCGCCGCATGGGGCCTAAGACCCCCTTAGACGTTGCGACAGGCATGCTTGGAGGAACCCTACGATGCCCCCTCGAACAATGTTCGAAAAAATTTGGGACGCACACATCGTGCGTGACGAGCCCGGTGAGGTGCCGATGCTCTACATCGATCGACACCTCACCCATGAAGCGACCTCGCCGCAGGCTTTCGCCGGCCTGAGGGAGCGCAATCTCCCGGTCCACCGCCCCGAGACCACCATCGCCGTGATCGACCACAACGTTCCCACCACGCCGGGGCGTCGGCTCGTCGACGTCGTGGACGAGCCGAGCGTGATGTGTATCGAGACGATGGAGGAGAACGCGCGGGACTTCGGCGTCACGCTCCTCGACATGAACAACGAAGACCAGGGGATCGTGCACGTGGTGGGACCGGAACTGGGCCTGTCCCTGCCCGGTATGACGGTCGTGTGCGGTGACTCCCATACGTCCACCCACGGGGCGCTCGGCATCTTCGCGGTAGGTATCGGAACCAGCGAAGTGGAACACGTGCTGGCCACCCAGTGCCTGCTACAGCGCAAGCCCAAAACGATGAACATCCACATCGACGGGGTGCTCAGACCCGGTGTGACTGCGAAGGACATCGCTCTTGCCGTGATCGGCAAGCTCGGTACCAACGTCGGTACGCACCACGTCATCGAGTTCAGCGGCTCCGCCGTTCGCTCGTTGACGATCGAGGGACGCATGACGCTGTGCAACATGGCGATCGAGGCGGGGGCGAGGGCGGGCATGGTAGCCCCCGACGACGTCACGATCGAGTACGTGCGCGGGCGACGCTTCGCTCCCTCAGGTGAGCTCTTCGAACAGGCGGCAGAGCAGTGGAAGGCGTTGGCCACCGACCCGGGTGCCCGCTTCGACGCGGAGTACCACCTGGCTGTCGATGACCTGGCCCCGCAGGTCACGTGGGGGACCAACCCCGGCATGGTCGTCGATGTCACAGGAACGATCCCGGACCCCGCTGCCGAGAGCGACCCGGTGGCCCGGGCGGGAATCGAACAGGCGCTGGAGTATATGGGCCTGGAACCGGGACAGCGCATTCAGGACGTGGAGGTCGACACCGTTTTCATCGGGTCGTGTACGAACTCGCGGGTGGAGGACCTTCGCATGGCGGCCGGCTACGTCGCCGGCAGGCGGGTCGCGGCCAACGTGCGGGCCATTGTCGTCCCCGGTTCGATGAGCGTTCGCCGCCAGGCCGAAGAAGAAGGGCTGGCCGACATATTCCGCGAGGCGGGCTTCGAGTGGCGCGAGGCCGGGTGCAGCATGTGCATCGCCATGAACGGGGACCGCCTATCGGCGGGCGAACGGTGCGCCTCGACGAGCAACCGCAATTTCGAGGGGCGTCAGGGGCGTGGCGGCCAGACCCATCTGGTCAGTCCGGCGACGGCGGCTGCGACGGCTGTAACCGGCCGCTTCGCCGATGTTCGCGCCCTGTAGAGAAAGGACCTCCATGGAGAAGTTCATCACCCATGATGGTGTTGCCGTGCCGCTGGCACGGACCAATGTGAACACAGATGACATCATCCCCGCGCGTTTTCTCAAGTCGATCCGCCGCACCGGCTTCGGTAAATTCCTGTTCGCCAACTGGCGGTACCTCGAAGACGGTCACACGCCCAATCCGGATTTCGTGCTGAACGAGCCCGGCTACGAGGACGCGAGCATTCTCGTGGCGGACGAGAACTTCGGCTGTGGCTCTTCACGGGAGCATGCTCCGTGGGCGTTGCGCGAATACGGGTTCGTGTGCATCATCGCCCCGAGCTTTGCAGACATCTTCTACAACAACTGCTTCAACAGCAACATCCTCCCGATCACACTGGCCTCCTCACAGGTCGCGACGCTCCTCAACTCTCTCCGGCCAGGCGCGTCCACGTTGCACGTCGATCTCCCCTCTCAGTCTGTAACGACTGCGGAGGGACACACGTTCCACTTCGAAATCGACCCCTTCAACAAGAATGCCGCTATGGAGGGGCTGGACAATATCGGGTGGTCCCTCTCCCACAAGGACGAAATACTTGCCTACGAGAAGGCCCGTAGGCAAGAAGCGCCGTGGCTCTTTCCCTAGAAGATCGCGGAACACCCATCCCCTCTTTTCTTAAAAGTAGCGCTGCGAGAAACAGCGGGACCCCCTGACGACAAAGGTTGGAGATCAACAATGGACGACAGCCAGATGAAGGTCCTCGTCAACGACGAGGAACAGTACTCCCTGTGGCCGTCCTACCTCGACATTCCCGCGGGTTGGCAGGACACGGGGGTGAGCGGCTCAAAGGACGAGTGCCTCGCCTACGTGCAGGAAACCTGGACCGACATGCGCCCGCGAAGCCTACGCAAGCAGATGGAGGAGTCGGCGAGCTAGGTTCTGTTTTTGAAAAGGGCGGCGAGGACGGGCGGTGGGTAAAAGAGGGTGAGCGCCCCCGCAGACTGCCGAGATCGCGCAGCGATCGAGGCACGAGCGAACGAAGAACACCCCCACGGCCCCCAGCCGTCCGAAAAACAGAACCCATGCCGTCGGCGAGTCACCGGATCTGTCGAGTGAGACATCGCAAACGATCACTCGGCAAAAAGCGTGTAGCAGTTCTAGAGGAGCTATTCATGGACGAACTCGTCGAACGTCTCTGCGTTGAGGGGCACAACGTCGTTGTCGGCGGCCCGTCGCCCTCGGCGGAGGAGCTGCGGCGGCGCATCTCCGAGCTGGGCTATGTCTTCATCAAATTCCCTGATTCGCAGGGAGGAACCGACCTGGGCGTGCGCGTCGACGAGACCGCCACCGACCTGGGCAAAGCGGACTTCACCAATGCCAGCGGGAGCGTGCATCTCGAGGGGACGCTGACGCTGAACTACGTGAAGGTTCGCTGCGTGGCCGACATCGACCTGGCGTCGCTGAGCGGGACCGGCCACCTGGTGGCGCTCGACGAGGCGCTTGCGAAGTAACCCCCGTAGGCCCTCGGGCCGCGCCGCCGCGCATCGGAGATCTCGCACGGATTCCGTCGGTGGCGTCGCGGCCCGGGCGCACCGGGAAGCGGGTACCTACCGCGTGTCGGGCGTGCCGCGACCGGGATTCTCGACCGGCGCGGCCGCCCGCCTCCGGCGCGTGCGCAGCAGGATGCGCCGAGGACTGAACACGGTCGGGGATATCGGCGGATAGCCCCGGACAACTGCGGCCTGCTGACTTCGCTCGCCCGAATCGGGTGGGCCCGTCATGCGGGCAACACGAGCCTTCACCACGACGAGGAAAACTGCGAGCAGCTTTGTCAACCATTCGACGTACGAATCCGCCTCATGTGACGCAGTCGGCCCCGCCATCCTGGGGACTGGACCGAATCGATCAGCCCGAGCTTCCGCTCGACCACTCCTACACCTACCCGTCGGCCGCCGGGGCCGGCGTGGACGTCTACATCGTCGACACCGGTATCGACTATGACCACCCCGACCTGCGGGGGCGTGCGAAACCGGGTTTTGACGCCTTCGGCGGGGACGGCAGCGACGACAACGGCAACGGGACCCACACGGCCGGGATCATCGGCGGTGCCGAGTTCGGGATCGCCAAGGAGGCGAACCTGATCTCGGTGAAGGTCGTCAACGCCGAGGGCGGCGGCAGCATCGAGGGGCTGTTGGAGGGGATCGACTGGATCACCAAGAACGCTTCAGGCCCCTCGGTCGTCAATTTCGTCATCGGTCTCCCGCCCACTGACGTTCTCGACGATGCGATCCGCAGGTCCATCGCCTCCGGGATCACGTACTCGCTGGAGGCCAGCGCCGACTCCGAGGATGTCAGCAACGCCTCCCCGGCGCGCGTGGCCGAAGGCATCACCGTGGGCGCCTCCGACCGTGACGACCGGGTCGCCTCGTTCAGCAACCACGGCGCGGGGCTGGACCTCTACGCCCCCGGTGTGGACATCACCTCCGCCTGGCTGGACGGAGGGACCTCCACCATGTCGGGTACCTCGGTCGCCGCGGCGCATGCCGCCGGCGTGGCGGCGCTGTATCTCAGCCAACACCCGGAGGCCACCCCCGACGAGGTGCACAAGGCGCTGGCCGGCTCAGCCGTGGTCGGCGTACTCGCCGGCGTGCCGACCGAGACCACACCCAACAAACTGCTTCAAACAGTGCGCTGACTCCCCCGGGCAAGGTTTCGTTTTCTGAACGGCTGGCGTGTGGATGGCGGGTTCGCGGGGGTCGGGGGGCTGTCGGCAACGGGGCGGCGAAGGTGGGGCGACCGGGGCGGTCGCCGGCCGCCCTCGCAGGGGAGGCCAAGCGGGGTACGTCCACCATGATCGTGACGTGGGGATGTCCGCCCGACGATTCGTGCCGCCCAGGATCGCCCAACGGCCACTCGCAGCGATCACGCCGCCCAGACCACCCCCAGGTGCGCGCACTCGCCCCCGCCCCACGGTCCGCTCGATGAGAGCATGAGGAAGCCGCCCCCGACCGAGCCGGAGGAGACCGCGTGCTGATCCTGCGTTCCGTGGTGCTGTTCGCCGTGGCCGCCTTGTTCGAGATCGGCGGCGCCTGGCTGGTGTGGCAGGGGGTGCGCGAGCACCGGGGGCTGATCTGGGTCGGCGCCGGGGTCATCGCCCTAGGGCTCTACGGATTCGTGGCAACGCTACAGCCCGAGGCCCACTTCGGGCGCATCCTGGCCGCCTACGGCGGAGTGTTCGTCGCCGGCTCGCTAGCCTGGGGCATGATCGTCGACGGCTTCCGCCCCGACCGCTTCGACATCCTCGGCGCTTTGATCTGCCTGGCCGGAGTCGCGGTGATCATGTACGCACCCCGCGGCGGTTGAGGGGTGTTCGACGACGACCGCGCCCACCGACGCTCCGACGCCCCCCGCCTGCCATCGCCATGGCCGCATCCAGGCGGGTCGTCTCCTCGCCCGGCGCTGAAGGCTGCGCCGGTACCGCCGTTTTCCGGTCGCCACGGCTCTCCCGCATCGCTTCGAGCAACGGCCGGCCCACTCCCCCGGGTACTTGCCCACGGATTCGACAGGGGCATTGAATGGTCGGGTACCACCCGTTTGCGCCCCTGAAGCGCCACTGTAGAAAGCAGGAACGTGTCCGCTGAGACTCCTGAGCCCACCATCGACACCTCGATCCCGCACAACGCCCGTATCTGGAACTACTGGCTGGGCGGCACAGACAACTACCCCGTCGACCGGGAGATGGGCGAGCAGATCCGCTCGTTCTTCCCCGAGATCGTCGACAACGCGCTAGCCGACCGCGAGTTCCTGCGACGCACCGTCACCCACCTGGTACAAAACGAGGGCATACGGCAGTTCCTCGACATCGGCACAGGGCTACCGACCGGCAACAACACCCACGAGGTCGCCCAGTCTCTGGCTCCCGAGGCGCGCGTGGTGTATGTGGACAACGATCCGCTTGTGCTCGCACACGCTCGTGACCTGCTCGCCAGTACCGAGCAGGGCGCCACCGACTACGTCGACGCCGACCTGCGTTCCCCGGAGACGATCCTGGAGGCGGCCCGCACAACCCTGGACCTGTCGGAACCGGTGGCCCTAATGCTGCTGGGCGTGGTCAACTTCGTGAGCGACGACACGGAAGTACGCTCGGTGCTGGACCGGCTGCTGGAGGCACTGGCTCCAGGTAGCTACCTGGTGATCTCCCACCCCACCGACGATCTCGACCCCGAGCGCGCGCACCAGGTGGCCGCAGCGTGGAACGAACGGGGCACCCCCAAGCTCACGGTGCGTTCTGCCGCGGGGATCGAGGCGCTCTTCGACGGTCTGGAACTGCTGGAGCCAGGCGTGGTCTCGTGTTCGCTATGGCGCCCGGAGACGACCGAGGTCGACCAGATCCAGCCGGTCTCCGAGTACGGCGGTGTGGCCCGCAAGGGCTAGCTTGCGGCCGGACCCGCCCGCTTCGCAGACCGAAACAAGCGCCTGACCTGGTCGGACACCGAAATCCGGGGGGATTGGACGTGGTCTGACCACTGGGGGACCACACGGGGCGCGAACGGTGTGACCGGATGTATCGCCTCCTCACAAGCCCCCGGCCTCCGCGGTGCTCGCCGCCGCGGAGGCCGTGTCGCGTTCACCGGCGGCTGCGGTGTCATAGCGCCCTGGCGAACGGCTCCGCCCTCCTGCGGCGACTCCCCGCATGCGCGGGGACAGTATCGATTCCGAGCGGGCAACCGAGCCGCCCCCCGGGCCCTACCCAGGCAGGGCCGGTGGTGGTCGACAGTGTGGGAAGTGGTGTCGTCCGCTCGTGCCTCGATCGCTACGCGATCTCGGCAGCTTGAAGGGCGGTATACATGCCTCTCCTCACCCCACAACCTCAACACCTCAAAAAGAGGCGATATACAAACACCCCCACCCCACAACCTCGGCGCTTTAAGGGGGACAAAGCAAAAGGACAGCGCTGAGTAAAGGGACAACGCCACGAAACAGCACCACCACCTCATCTTGAGGCTGACCCCCTTGAGGCTGCCGAGATCGCGCCGCGATCGAGGCACGAGCGAACGAAGAACACCCCCACGGCCCCACCTCCAGCCGTTCGAAAAACAGAACCCAGCCGAGTGCGTTGTGGCGTGCCGCCACCGATCCGCGAGCGGAACCACCGAAAACCAAGGAGGAGCGCTCATGTCTTTCGCGAATTTCACGGCGCCCGCCGGCTTTCGGCCCGCAGCGGAGAGGGAACGCATCGTCGACCGCACCACCGACCTGTACGCCGAGATCTACGGCGACCAGGACCGCCCCACCACTATGGCTCTCCTCAAGGACGTCACCGCCCTCGCCATGATTCAGGGCGACGGCTGAGTCTCCCCCGCCCGCACGCTCCGGTCGGCGCTGAGCCGGCGACCGCCGGGCCTCCAGGCCAGGCGAAGCCCCCTTCCAGCGCCGCCGTCGCCGCAACCTTGAACCGGCCTCGGCGGTCGCCACTCCCCTGTTTGGGAAACGCCGCGAAACCGCCGCGTGGAAAGCAGCGCCCAGGTGCGCGCGTCGACGGGACGTCCTCCTCAGGTCGTACGACGGATGCCTTCTCGACCGATGACGCGGCGTATGTGTATCCGACACGCTGGGTTGTGCGATATCGGGCGACATAGGCCGACACGGCGCGGACGCCCGCTGCTTTCGACAACCAGGAGTGAGTCCGTGACCACCACTGATGAGACCCCCCGTCCCTCCGCGGCAGGGCACGCACCGCGAAGACGCCGCTCCCCCGCCGCGGCACTGGCCGCCGCAGGGGCCGTCGCCGCGCTCGCCGGCGGCTGCGGGGCCGCCGCATCCCCGCCGGCTCCCGCGCCCGCGATCCCCACCCCCGCCACCACCGCCTCCCTCTCCGCGCAGGACGTCAACACCTGGCTCGACGGACTCATGCCCGCCGCCCTCGAAGACGCCGGTATCGCGGGCGCGGCCGTGAGCGTCGTCCACGACGGCGAACCGCTCACCGCCCGCGGCCACGCCTACTCCGGCACCGGGCCGAGCGGGGGCGGGCCACAGCCGGTCGCCCCCGCCGAGGGCACCGGGATCTTCGTACCCCTCAATAGCGGCGGGCACGAGCGGACCACCGGCCGCCAGCCGCAGGGGACCGTGCTGTCCGGGGGCGTCGACCGCGTCGAGGCGCTCGGTGTCGCTTCGGCGCTTCCCCCGCTGCTCAGCGACCCGGGACCGGCGGCAATGCTGTCACTGCCGGTGGTGCTCGCCTCCGTGGTGGTGCTCGTGGGGGCGATGCTCTCCTGGCCGATCGGCGCTCTCGTGCGCTGGTGGCTGTCCCGGCCCCAGCGCGACCGGGCCGGGTGGTGGCCCCGCCTCCTGACCCGGATCGGTGTGTCCGCGAGCGTAGTGGCTTTGCTCGGGTGGTGGGCGGCTCTCTATTTGACCATGTTCTCCGGCGAGGCCCCCTCGGCGGTGGTGTGGCTGCTGAAGTTTCTCCAACTGGCCGGCCTGTTCGCGATCCTGCCCGCCACGTTGGTCCTCGTCGACGACATTCATCGCGGGGCGGGAGGGGCGAGACGGATCGGCAGCGGACTCGTGCTGCTGGCCCTGCTCGGCAGCGGTTGGTACGCCATGGCTCTTGGCCCGCTCTCCCCGTACGCGCCGTACTGAACCGCCCGCCGGCAGCGTGTCGAGAGGGCCGCGCTGCCGGCAAGGCTCCCACGGGGGGAAGATCCCCCTCCGGCGCTGTTTTCGTGTCCTTGGTGCCCGCCCAACCGGAACGGGTGCGATGACTCTCGACGGCCTGCCGGGGCTGGAGGGCGCCAGGGCCAGGAAAGACGGCGGCGCCGCCGGGGCTCGGACCGTCGTGTGCGCCACACGGTCCACTCCGATGACGTCAGGGCCGCCTGTCACCGGGGTGGGCAAGAATGGCCGCCATGGGCCTGGAACTGGAGAGTCGACCGTCGGAGTCGCCCTACATCGAGCGGGTGTGGCACAGCCGCAGCTACGACGTCGCCCAGATGACCTCGATCGCGATACCGCACTGCGAGCTGGTCGTGTGGCAGCAGCACGGCCAGGTCAGGGTGACGGTGCGCGGACCGGAGACGGTGGCGGGCTCGGCGCCGGTTCCCCATGACGCCACGTTTTTCGGGATCGTCTTCTCGCTGGGCACGTCGATGCCCCATCTTCCGGTCGGCCAACTTGTCGACGACGCTGTCGAGATCCCGGACACCACGGGCCGATCCTTGTGGCTGCGGGGCTCCGTCTGGCACCTTCCCGACTACGACAACGCCGAGGTGTTCGTGGCGCGGCTGGTGCGCGCCGGGGTGCTGGTCCGTGATCCGCTCGTCGCCGCGGTGCTTGACGGCGCCGCCCCGGAGGTGTCCGAACGCACCGTGCAGCGGCGTTTCGTGGCAGCCACGGGGCTCACCCAAGGCACCGTGCGCCAGATCGATCGGGCCAGGCAGGCGGCGGCGCTACTTCGCGAGGGCGCGCCGATCCCCGACGTGGTGCACGGGCTCGGCTACTTTGACCAGCCCCACCTGGCGCGATCGTTGACCCGCTACATCGGGCGCAGCGCCACACGGGTAAACGACCGAAATCCGGCGGAGCCGTTGTCGCTTCTGTACAAGACCTAAATCGGCTGCTCCCCTAATCTTCCAAGGGCAAGCAGCGAGGCCGGCCGCACCCAGACACCGTCAGGCGCTGTCGTGGGAAGTCGGGGGAACGCGCCGGCCTGGAATCAGGGAGGGTGTCATCGTGCGCAAGGTCGTTTCGGGTCTGTTCATGTCGGTCGACGGGGTGGTGGAGTCGCCGGAGCGGTGGCAGTTCGCCTTCGATGAGGAGATGGGCGCGGCGATGAACGCGGCGCTGGAGGCCGCCGACACGGTTCTGCTCGGGCGGGTGACTTACAGCGAGTGGGTCGGGTACTGGCCCAAGGTGACCAGCGGCGAGGATGTGGGCTTCGCGAACTGGATCAACAACACGCCCAAGTACGTCGCCTCAACCACGCTGGACAGCGTCGAGGAGTGGCCCAACAGCACCCTGATCAAGGGCGATCTGGCCACCGCGGTCAACCAACTCAAGGCCACCGAGGGCCAGAACATCTCGATCTCCGGCAGCCCCACCCTGGTCCGGTCCCTGTTGGATCAGGACCTCCTCGACGAACTGATGCTAATGATCCACCCCGTGATCGCCGGCCAGGGCCGCAAGAAACTCTTCGCCGACGACACCCCATTCAAACGCCTCGAACTGGTCAGCTCCCAACAGACCACCAGCGGCACCCTCATCGCGACCTACCGCCCGGTGCGCTAGGTGCTCGCAGCGATGCGCCACCCCACCATCGCACCACAAGGGGTGGCGCCCAGCCGGCACGCAGCACGTGGAACGGCGAAACGAGAGGGTTTTGCTACGCAGAGCCAGGGAATGACGTTTGCCCTGTCCCGTCTTCTCTGTGTGAGGAATCGTCCGTAAGCAGCCCCGAGGAAACTGACCCGCGCGCGGGGTTCAGGCACCGCCTCGGAAGGCCGCCCACGAGCCTGGGAGTCACCAAAGCGGGGCCAGAATGCCCAGACATCTGGGACCTGAACAACGGGGACATCGTCGTCATCGGCCACAACGTCACGGAGGCTCACCACAGCCGGTATCCCAGAACTCACCGAACCAGAAATTCAGGCACCCACGCTCTGTAATCCGAAATAAGGAGCGAATAGTGTCGTGCCGGTTCCTCAGGTGCATGGGTCCCAACTCGAAGCTGTCCGTAACGAGGCCGCGTTTGGACGCTGTGGTGACGCACCTCGGCTCGGGTTCCGCTCTCAGCGGTAGATCGGGACGATCTCGACCTCTGCGTTCATGGCACGGAGGCGGCGGACCGATTCCAGGAGAGAGACCTGGGCGAAGGCGAAGAGGGAGTCAACGGTGATGCCCTCACCCTTCTTGAGAAGAATCCCGAAGACGACACGCAGACTACCGAAGTCTTGCAGCAGACGGTGGTTCGGGGTGTGAGCTCGCACCTGTTCGAGGAACCGCTGACGAACCTCGCTATCGCCGCGCAGTACTTCCACTGCTGTCACTCCCTGAGCGAAGAGGTGGCTGAGCGGCGCGCTCTTCGAGAGCGCTTTTTTGACGCATATCAACTGGTTGTCCGGGCCGAGCACATCGCAGATCTCCAGCCCGCCACCCTTGAACTTCTCGGTGACGACGGTCTCCTTGTCAAAATGCAGGTAGCCGGGTTGCGCGGCAATTTGCTTGTTGTACCAGCCCTCGTCGTGAGAGTCCTTTCGATCCTTGCCGATCTCCCCTTTCGGCCATGATGGAAGAGTTACGGTCGGCTCCTCCGCTAGGAGCCGCTGCAACTCTTCCTCCAGAGTCCGCAGGAAGTCCGCGCCGACCTCGAACCACTCACCCTGTCCGTAGAAGAGGCGGTCGGTCTCGACAGGGATGTCGGCGATGAGCCACTCGTGGCCCCGTGTGGTGCCACTGGCCGGCGTCTTCAGGTCATCGTCGCTATACGGCACGATGCGCACCTTTCCCAAGGCCCGCAGTCGCTCGCCCTCCGGTTCGTCTTGGACAAATGACAAGAGTGTGGGCAGGTCGAGGTCCGCCAGCTCTTCGCTGCGGGTTCCCCGCGAGATTCGGAACGCTTGGGCGGAGGCGAACGCCTCTTGGCAGGACTCCGGAACTCCCAACGTCAGTCGAGGGCTTTCCGGATTCGCAAGCAAGGTTTCCAAGGCGGCTCGTGCCTCGGTGACTTTGCGGCCACGAGGCTCCAGCGTGCGAATCCGGGCGAGACCCCCCAGCTCCGGCAGCGGCTCCTCGCGGGCACACACCTCCTCGATAGCACGCAGATCGTCAAGGAAATCCTCCGGTGTGGTCGCAAGGGGGAGCTTGATGGTCGACTCGGCGCACTCGACCTTCACTCTTTCGGATTTCCCGGACCGCAGGGACGTCAGTTCGATGCCGCTGACAGTTCCGCAGATGCGCCGGACGATCGCGCTGAAACGGTCGAGGCCGAAGCCGTCTATACGCTCACCCCTGGCGACCGAGTACTCGTCGACACGTCCACGGCCGTCCATAATCTGGTTGCGCACCTTGATGACGCCGTCCTCGTCGAGACAGCGGGTAGCGAACTCGATACCGAATCGATCGTCCCGATAGTAGGGGTCGAGCATGTGGTACCCCACGCCGTAGCTGAGCGCATAAATACCTTGCTTCGTACGCATCAAGACGAGCCCAGCCGCCGCGTGACTGCGCTCGTTGACGTCGAGCCCGCTAATCGCTTCGACCGCAGCGCACCAGTCGGCGCGGTCTCGAGGGATGCCTCCTGTCACCAAAAGACCTTCGATACCGTCTCGAACGAAGGCTCTGACCTGGTAGTCGTCACGATGCAGGTAGCGGTCGCGCACGAACTCGCGGAGTTCCACGCGGGTGCCGCCGGGGACTCGCAATCGATGCAGCGTGGACTTACGGGTGCGGGAGTTGGATCTACTGTCGCCACTCATAGAGTGCTCACGTTCTCCTTCCGGTTCTCGCTGACTGCCACGGAATTTCGTCGGTTACGCGAGAGTGCGGGCCGCAGGCCGAGGGCCGACGGCCCGCACTCGTGGGTGTCAATCGGACGGGGGATGCTGTGTGCTCGTCGACCGGCTCTCGGGGGGACGCGACAGCGACCACGCCGCGACGAGGGGGACGCAGCCGACCGCGGCGAGCATGGCGATCGGAACCGCGACCACCGAACGCAGGGATGCGCAGGCCGCTTCCGCGGCGCCGCCCCTGCCTTCCGTGAGCGCCGTGGTCCAGTCGTCCACGGCGGCCTCGTCGGAGGGGACGAACGCGGTCCCGCAGGAGGAACCCTCGGCCGAGAGCGGCACCAGGCCGCCGGCCGCCGCTGCGACGAAGCAGCCGAGTCCGATGAGCAGGAGGATGCGCCGCGCCGTCATGACAGGCTCACCACCGCCGAGGAGTCCAGGGACAGCCAGTCCCGAAGCTCGATCTCGGTCGGCTCCACGCCGGCGGGCACGTCGTAGACGAGCTTGCCCTCGACCTTGTTTCCGGGGTTGATCTCGTTGAGGAAGCTGTCGGAGTCCAGCGCCAACTCGGCTGAGGTGTCGGTGCTGTACTCCTTGCCCTCGCCGTCCAGCAGCGTCTGGCTGGAGGAGTCGAAAGTGCCGGCCTCGTCGCCGATGTTCTCGACGGTGACGTGCACGATGACGTACTGGCCCTGCGGGGTCTCGCTCAGGTACGGGTTGTCGCCGACCTCCTGGACGCCGGTCTCGACCTCGGTGACGGTGAAGGCGAACGCCCCGGACTCGACGGTGTCGCCGATACCGGCCGCCGCTTCCTCCTGGCTGTCGTCCGCGTCGTCGCCGCTTCCGCCGTCCCCGGAGTCGGTGTCGGAACCACTCGCGGTCGTCTCGGACGAGGATGTCCCGGAAGACGAGCCGCCCGGCTCGTCGCCGCTGCCGCCGACGAGGGCCATGCAGCCCACGCCCAGGAAGAGCAGGAAAAGGAACCCGCCGCACCCCAGGCAGCCCCACAGCCACCAGTTCTTCTTCTGTGGAGCACCGGGCTGAGGCGAGTAAGGCCCCTGGGGCGAGTGAGGTGCGTGGGGAGGTTGCTGTCCGTGCATAGGGGGCTCCTTCTTCGTGATCGTTGCGCGGTCCCGCCTGGTTTTCGGCCGGCCCGCAGTCGGTGGGGAGGCGTCCTGCCCGCCGTTGGTCGGGACGGGGCAAGGGCGCGGTCGATACCGCCGCCTCGCACCGCGAGGCGGCGTGCAGGACACGTGTGTCGTGCGGTGTCATCTGGGACACTCACGCCTTCACCGGGGGGGCGGCTTCGAGGGACGGGGCAGGGAATCCGGAACGCGCCTCCGGTGCCGGCCGCCGCGCTACGGCTCTACAACTGCGCGGCGAACCGAGAACCAGCATGCATCCGCCATGACCATAAAGCCATGATTTTTATTGATAACCCCCGTTGTCATTTTTCTGTTTTACTTATCTTCGTTGTTCTTCTACGGTGATTCCGCCCCCGCCGCAGCGAGCAAGGAGTCCCGGATGCCCCAGACACCCGCGCTGCTCTCCCTCTCCGACATCGCGGCCCTGGCTCGGGTCCAGCGGCCGGTCGTCTCCACCTGGCGCCGCCGGTACCCGGACTTCCCGCGTCCCGTCGCCGCGGAGGGCAACCGCGCCTGGTTCGACGGCCGTGAGGTGACCGCCTGGCTCACCGCGACGGGGCTGGGCAACACCCCCGACGACGACCTCCGCGCCGAGCTCGCGCTGCACGGCCTCATCCACCACGCCGGCGAGATCGGCGCCGAACGGCTCGTCTCTCTCCTGGGCTCGCTGCTGTGCCTGCGGCAACTGGACGACAAGCCCCTGGCGGAGACCACCGCCGACAGTCTGCTCGATCGGGCCGAGCGTATGGACTTCGACGACGAGTTCGTCCTGCGCGAGCTACGCGACGCCCCCGAGACGGCCGCGCGGATCGCCCCGCTGGCCGAAGAACTCGTCGAAGCCGCATACACCCCTGCCGGCGCCCACGAGCAGCTCATGGCGAGCAGGCACCGCCTGGGACTGGCCGGCCCGTCCACCGCTCCCCTCGCCACGGAGGTACGCAGGTTGATCGTTCACGTGGCCGATCCCGCACAGCGTGCCCTCGACCGCGGGGACCTCACCGTCGCCGATCCCCACGCCTGCTGCGGCGACCTGCTCAACGACATCGTGACGGCCGTGGACGCCCCCTCCGCCGTCGGCGTTCTGGCCGCCGAACGCCGCGAAGGGCTCGCCCGCCTCGTCCGCCGCAGGCTCCTGTTGACGGGGGTCGAGGAACTCGACCTGGACGTCCGAATCGGTGTCGAACTGGAGGAGAGGATCACCGATCCCGACCTCGTCGTGACCGCCCTGCCCTACCGGGCCGGCGAGACCCGCTCCAGTCTTGAGGTTCTCGAAGAGGTCGAGGCCATCGGCGACCTGCTCGGCCCCGGCCGCACAGCGGTGATCGTCGGCCCCGCCGACGCCCTGGTCGACGAACTGACCTCCCCTGCCACAGTCGAGGTCCGATCGCGTCTGCTGGGCAGCGGTCTGGTGGAGTCCGTCGTCAGACTGCCCGGCGGCGCCGACCCCTACCGGCCCGGCTACGACTGCGCCCTGTGGACCCTCACCCGCGAGCCCGTGGACAAGGCGCGCGGCTACGTCCTGCTCTGCGACGTCAGCGGCGAGGAACTGGACGGCGACGTCCGCGCACGGCTGGCCGAGGACATCCTGCTGTGGCGCGCCGAAGGCGCCTCGTCGGGCGGGCACGCCGCCCGTTACGGCCGCGCCGTCCCCGTCAAAGAACTCCAGGAGCGGTTCGGCGCGCCCCTCGTGCCGCCCGGCCCCTCAGAGGCCCGACGGCTCTCCCGGACGGCCGACGACCGTCCGGCGCTCATCGCCGAGGCCGAGACCCGCCTCTCCGAGGCCGCGGAAAGGTGCCGTACCCACACCGCCACGCACGGCTCTTTCCGCAGCGGCCTGATGCGCCGCGTCGCCGACGCGCCCGCGAGGACCACGGTCGGCGCGCTCGTCTCCCAGCGGCGCCTCGCCCAGGTGCGAGGGCACCGGATCTCTCCGGAACACCTCGACCGGCGCGGCGGGATCGCCGTCCTCGGCCCCGAGGAGATCCTGGGACGGGCGCCCCGCGGTTCCCGCCGCGTCGACCGGGTGCTCCTGGCCGCCGAGTACCCCCACGCGAGTCTCACCGAGCCCGGCGACGTGGTGTACACGACCAGCCCGGAGTTCGGCACCGTGGTCGACGACGAGGGAGGCTCCGTCGTGGCCTTCCCCGCCCGTGCGCTGCGACCGGTCCCCGACGCCAGACGCCCGCTGACTCCCCGCGTGCTGGCGCTGCTGCTGGCGACCGCCCCCGGAGGCGGCAGGTCCCCCAGCGCGGTGCGCGCCGCTCGAAGCGTCGAGGACACCCCGCTGCCCGAACTTCCCCCCGCCGAGGTGAGACGCCTCGACGCCCTGCTGGCCGAGATCGAGCGCAGGCGCGCCCTCCTGGACGCCCAGTACGCCGAACTCGACGAGATCCTCGGCCTGGCCGGGGCCGGTTTGTCCGACGGCACGCTGACCGTCCCCGGCACCTGACAGACTCCCGTCATCTTCTGCCCCCGAACACGCGAGAAGGAATCCGAGACACACACATGCCGCCACGCAAACGTTCCACCCGACAGCCCGAACAGCTCTTCGAGGTCTCCAGCCCCAAGGAGATCCAGGCGATCCTGTGGAAGGCCGCCGACCAGCTGCGCGGCTCCATGGACGCCGCCCAGTACAAGGAGTTCGTGCTCGGCCTGGTCTTCCTCAAGTACGTCTCCGACGCCTTCGAGGAGCGCCGCAACGAGATCCTCGCCGAACTCGAAGAGGACAGCGTCCCCGAGCACCGCAGAGCCGCCTTCCTGGAGGACCGGGACTCCTACATCGAGGAGAACGTCTTCTGGGTCCCCGAACAGGCCCGGTGGGGCTACATCGCCGACAACGCCGCCAGCGCCCCCGACGGCGTCGGCAAGCTCATCGACGACGCCATGGGCGCGGTGATGGCGTCGAACAAGGCGCTCACCGGCGTCCTGCCGCAGATCTTCAACCGCGACAACGTCGACCAGAACCGGTTGAAGGGCCTGGTGGACCTCATCAGCGACGCCCGGTTCACCGGCCACGGCGACCGCACCGCCCAAGACGTGCTCGGCGAGACCTACGAGTACTTCCTGGAGCAGTTCGCCCGCGCCGAGGGCAAGAAGGCCGGCGAGTTCTACACGCCCAAGAGCGTGGTGCAACTGCTCGTGGAGATCCTGGAACCGTTCAAGGGCCGGGTCTACGACCCGTGCTGCGGCTCCGGCGGCATGTTCGTGCAGGCCAACAACTTCATCGAGGCCCACGCGGGACGCGACCGCACCCACGACATCGCGGTCTACGGCCAGGAGTCCAACGAGCGCACCTGGCGCCTGGCCAAGATGAACCTGGCCATCCACGGCATGGACCCCGACGGGGTGGGGCCGCGGTGGGCCGACACCTTCGCCGACGACAAGCAGCCCGACCTCAAGGCCGACTTCGTGATGGCCAACCCGCCGTTCAACCTGCACCCGTGGGAACGGCGCACCGACGACAGGCGGTGGAAGTTCGGCGTGCCCCCGGCCGGAAACGCCAACTACGCCTGGTTGCAGCACATCATCGCCAAGCTGGGCGAGCGCGGCACCGCCGGCGTGGTCCTGGCCAACGGGTCGATGTCGTCGCAGCAGTCGGGCGAGGGCGAGATCCGCCAGGCCATCGTCAACGCCGACCTGGTGGCCTGCATGGTGGCGCTGCCGGGCAACCTGTTCCGCACCACCGCGATCCCGGCCTGCCTGTGGTTCCTGGCCAAAGACAAAGGTCCGCAGGGGGCGAAAGCGCTGACGGACCGACGCGGCGAGGTGCTGTTCATCGACGCCCGAGAAATGGGCGAGATGATCAACCGCACCGAACGGGTCTTCTCCGAAGCGGACATCACCAAGATCGCCGACACCTTCCACGCCTGGCGCGGCACCGAATCCGCCAAAGACAAGGGGCTGACCTACGAGGACGTGCCGGGCTTCGCCCACTCGGCGAAGCTCCAGGAGATCGAGAAGCACGACTACGTGCTCACCCCGGGGCGTTACGTCGGCGCCCCAGAAGTAGAAGAAGATCCGGACGCCGAACCGGTGGATGAAAAAATCGCGCGGCTGACTAAGGAGCTCTTTGAACACTTCGATGAGTCAGCACACCTCGAAGAAACAATCCGCAAGAAAATTGGAGATATTGAATGAACAAGCAAACCTTGGAAAGCTTTTGCCAAATTATCGTTGATTGCAAAAACCGAACCCCCCCGGAAGCCCCTCCAGGAGAGGGAACTGCGTTCGCAGTCGGAACACCACATATTGTCGATGGCCGTATCGACCTCAGCACGGCACGACCTGTCACTGAAGAAACCTTCTCTACCTGGACATCTCGCGCCATTCCACAACCAGGAGACATCATCCTCACGCGTGAGGCGCCGGTAGGCAGAGTCGCCATGATCAAGGAAGGAATGCGGATATGCCTCGGCCAACGAACCATGCTAATCCGGACAGACAAAAACAAAATCGACAATCGTTTTTTTGAATTTTTACTAAAAAGCAAAAAAATCCAGCAATCACTATACGCCAAAGCGTCAGGATCAACGACTCCCCATCTAAGGGTAACTCAAGTACGAGAATTAGAAATCCCCAACCTCCCTTCAACTTCAAGACAGAAAAACATCAGCGACACGCTCGGAGCACTGGACGACAAGATCGCAGTGAATGAACAGATCGTTGATACATCTCTAAATCTAGCCGAGCAGATATATTTAAAACACTCCTACACTCCAGAGTTTAAAGCAATCACCCTAGAATCCGCAGCGAAATGGCTTTCCGGGGGAACCCCAAAAACAAACGAACAAGATTTCTGGGACGGCGATATACCCTGGATCTCAGCCAAAAGCCTAAAATCCCCCTTCATCAGCAACTCTGACCGGAATATCACTGAACTTGGCGCCCAATCAGGAAGTCGCGTTGTCGACAAGGGAACGGTGATCTTCGTCGTACGCGGATCCAGCCTGAAAAACGAATTCCGCATCGGCGTCACGCAGCGAAGCGTCGCATTCGGACAGGACTGCAAAGCACTCGTGGCCAATGAAAACATTGACCCTCACACGCTCTTTCACGCTATTCGAAGCCGGAGATCGGAAATCCTCGATATGGTGGACGAGACCGCTATCGGCGCCGGCCGTCTCTCCACTGACCTCATCTCAAAATTCGAAATACGAGTTCCCAACAGCCCCGAGAATGAGATCTCGATCAAACTCCGTCTGCTTGACGAAAAGGCTGCCAGGGTTCAGAGCGAATCCCGCACCCTCGCCGAGCTCCGGGACACCCTTCTCCCTCAGCTCATGTCCGGAAAGCTCCGGGTCAAAGACGCGGAGAGCATTGTGGAGGACGCGACATGACCGCCCCTAGCGCAAACAGAGACGCCCCCGCTGCCTCCACCGCCTCAGGTCGCATGAACGAGGCCGAGTGGGAAGCCATCGCTCTTGAGGAGCTCGGCGAACTCGGGTGGGAGCCCACCTCCGGTACGGCGGTCGCCCCCAACTCGGGCAAGCGCAAGGAGTGGGACGATCTGATCCTGCACGACGAGCTGCGTGACGCTGTGGAGCGGCTCAACCCCGAACTGCCCGCCTCGGCCGTTGACCAGGCTCTGAACACGACCGTCACGCCCCAGTCGCGCGAGGCGCTGCCGGAGAACCGGACCGCCCACGGCCATCTGGTGTCCGGCATCCGGCTCACCTACGCCGACGAGTTCGGGGCCGAGCACTCCCCCACCGTGCGGCTGATGGACTTCCGCGACCCGGCGGCGAACACGTTCCGGGCGGTCAGCCAGGTACGGGTGATCGAGGGCGAGCGCGAGCGCCGGTTCGACATCGTGCTCTACGTCAACGGGCTGCCGGTCGCGGTGATCGAACTCAAGAACGCCTCCGACGAGCGCGCCACGATCGAGAACGCGCACGCCCAACTGCGCACCTACGCCGAAGAATTCCCCACCGCGTTCCGCTACAACGTGCTGTGCCTGGTCTCCGACGGGATCACCGCCAAATACGGGACCGTGTTCACGCCCTACGAGCACTTCGCCCCCTGGAACGTGGACGACGAGGGCGAGCCCGTCGACACGACCGCCCCCGACTACGACGGCCCCGAGGCGCTGACGTTGGCGCTGTACGGGCTGTTCGACCAGGCCCGCTTCCTGGACCTGACCCGCAACTTCGTGAACTTCACCCCCGACGGCAAGCGCCTGGCCAAGGCACACCAGTACTTCGCGGTGCGTGCCGCGCTCGACGCCGTCCTGGAGGCGTCGCGCAGCAACGGGCAGGCCGGCGTGGTCTGGCACACCCAGGGCTCGGGCAAATCCGAGGAGATGGTGTGCCTGAGCGGCCTGGTGGCCCGAGAGCCGGCGCTGAACAACCCCACCGTCGTGGTCGTCACCGACCGCAACGACCTCGACGACCAGCTCCTCGACACTTTCCGCGCCAGCAAAGGACTGCTGGGCGCCGATCCCCGCCAGGTGGAGACCAGGGACGAGCTGCGCACGGTGTTGACCACCACCAACACCGGCGGCGTCGTCTTCACCACGCTGCAGAAGTTCGGGCGTACCCAGGACGAGCGCGACTCCGGAACCGGCCACCCGCTGCTGTCGGAGCGGCGCAACATCCTGCTCATCGTCGACGAGGCGCACCGCAGCCACTACGACAGTCTCGACGGCTACGCCCGCCACCTGCGCGACGCCCTGCCCCACGCCACCCTCCTCGCCTTCACCGGGACCCCGCTGTCCAAAGCCGACGCCGACACCCGCGAGGTGTTCGGCGCCGGCAAGGGCTACATCGACGTCTACGACTTCAAACGCGCGGTGGACGACGGGGCGACGGTGCGCGTGTACCACGAGCCGCGCCTCATCCCGGTCTCGCTGCCCGAGGGGGTCGATCCCGAGACCATCGACGAGCAGGCCGACGCGCTGACCGCGAACCTGGACGACGCTCAGCACCGGCGCGCGATGCGGGCGGCCGTCCAGATGAACAACGTCTACGGTGCGCCCGACCGGATACGCCGGTTGGCCGAGGACCTGGTCGAGCACTGGGAGGAGCGGTCCCGGCTGGTGCGGCCCTACCTCGGTGGTCCCGGCAAGGCCATGCTGGTGTGCGTCAGCCGCGAAGTGTGCGTGCGGATGTTCGACGCCCTCGCGAAACTGCGGCCGGAGTGGGTCGGCGAGGGTCCCGACCGAGGCGTGATGAAGGTCGTCTTCCACAGCGATCCGAAAGACCCGCCGGAGCTGCGCGAGCACGCGCTGCGCCCCTCCGAGCACAAGACGGTGCAGGCCCGCGCCAAGGACCCCGACGACGAGCTGCAACTGCTCATCGTGCACTCGATGCTGCTCACCGGCTATGACGCGCCGCCGATCCACACCATGTACATGGACCGGCCGATGCGCGGCGCCAACCTGATGCAGGCGCTGGCCCGCGTCAACCGGCGGTTCCGCAACAAGCAGGACGGCCTGCTGGTGGGGTACGCGCCGTTGACCGAGAACCTCAACGCCGCGCTGCGCGAGTACACGACCGGCGAGGACCAGCGGCAGACGCTGGGTGTGGACATCGACCGGGCCATCACCGAGGTGCGCAACGAGTACGACGCCATCTGCGGGCTGCTGTCGGGGATCGACTGGCGGAAGCTGCTGGCCGCAGGCGACGGTAAGGCCCGCGTGCGCGCCCGCCACCTGGTGTCGAACTACCTGATCGCGCCGAGCGCCAACCGGGCGGAAGGCTCAGACGAGGACGGGGAGTCGTCGCTCTCGGAGCGTTTCCGGGAGAGCGCCACCCGTCTGGAGCGCTTCTACCAACTGTGCTCGATGAGCAGCGAGATCTCCGAACGGTTCACCGACCTGCGGGACTGGCGCGACGACATCTCCTTCTTCATCGAGGTGCGCGCCTGGGTGGTCAAGCGTGAGGCGGCCGACCGCGAAGCCCGCGGCGAGCCGCTGTCGGCCGAGATCAACCTGTACCTGTCCCAACTGGCGGCCTCCGCGGTGGACGCCGAGGAGATCACCGACCTCTACGCCGAGTCGGGGCTGGGACAGTTGGACCTCACCCGGCTCAACGAGACACAACTGCGCCGCCTACAGGAGTCGGAGACCCCGCACCTGGCCACCGAGGCGCTGCGGCGGCTGGTGGAAAGCAAACTGCGCGACGTGACCAAGCACAACATCATCAGCCGGGAACGCTTCACCGAACGGCTGGAGAACCTCATGCTGCGCTACATGCGCGAGCAGATCAGCAGCGCCGAGGCGTTGGCCGCGCTGTTCGCCATGGCTGAGGAAGTCATGGCCGAAGCCCGGCGGGGTGAGCGGTTCGACCCGCCGTTGAGCGACACCGAGCTGGCCTTCTACGACGCGTTGTCCCAACACGGCTCGGCCCAGGAGTTGATGGGCGACGAGGTGCTCGCCGAGATCGCCCGCGCCCTGTTCAAGGACATCAAAAAGAACCTCAGTGTGGACTGGCTGTCCCGGGAACCGGTGCGGGCCAAGCTGCGCAACCGGGTGCGCCGCCTGCTGGCCAAGTTCGACTACCCGCCCGACCAGGAGAAAGAGGCGATCAAGTCCGTCATCAAGCAGATGGAAGCCACAGCCAACGAGTGGGCGCCCGCGGCGCGCGACTGAGGTCTCGGTGCCGGGCTGTGAACCGGCGAAGCTTCGGTCGGTGGCCTGAAGAGAGTCGTCGAAATGCTCTCCCTGGACATGTGAGCCGCAGTGGTGTCCTGTAGCGCCATAAGGACGATCCTGGTCATGCTCCCCATACCCGCGCGATGCGAACGAGACAGCCCGCGACGAAAAGGAGGAACGCCACCCGCTCGGGAAGCGAAGGTGGTTGTCATTGGGCGGAGAGATTTCAGGACGTGACCTCTCCTGATTCCTCACCGGGGAGTGAGATTCCCCGTTTTTCCATAGACTTCTGGTCCGCTCGTGCGCAGACCGAGGAAGGAAATACCGGGATGGGCTGCGAGAGCGCGGTGCGGCTGTATCGCGAATCCGATCCAAAACCGGCGATCCGCAGGCCGGCAGAGCAATCGGCTGAGCATCCGCAAAGCGCTGCGGGACTGGATGTGGAACCGGATTCTCCGGGGCGAGGCCGATCGCCTCCGGGACACGCCGACCGCCGTTACCCTCGTCAGGTGGATTATGGCGCGGCCGCCTCGGTGAAGGAGAGGACGAGGGATGGAGTTTCAGCTTCGCGAACGCGATGCCTCCGCCTTCCAACAGCCCGTGACAGCACAGCAGACCCGCGCCATCGCGCACCGGGTGTTCGGTGAGGAAGCCCAGTTGGGCGCCGTCGTCGAGCTAGGCGGCGGGATGTACAACACGACCTACCGAATCGAACTGGACCAGGCTCCGCCGGTGATCCTGCGGCTGGCACCGGAACCGGCGCGCCAGAACCGCAGCGAGCGGCGACTGATGCGCAACGAATACGCCAGTGTGCCGTTCCTGGCGCCGATCGCGCACTTGATGCCGCAGGTGCTCGCCGCGGATTTCACCCACGAGATCGTGGCCCGCGACTACCTGGTACAGACCGTGCTCCCCGGAGTCCCGGCCCCTGATCACCTGGGGACGTATCCGCGTGAGGCCTGGTCGAATCTCTTCGCGCAGATGGGCGAGATCGCGCGCCGCGTCCACGACGTCCGTGGAGAACGCTTCGGACCGGTGGGAGGCCCGCTGTTCAGTACGTGGGGCGAGGCGCTCCTTGCAGCAATGGAAGACGCCGCCGCCGATATCGACGACGTCGGTCTCGACTCGGCCGACCTGCGCCAGGTCATCACCGCGATCGACAAGAACCGCGCGATGCTCGACGAGGTGACTCAGGCCCGCCTGCTCCACGGCGACCTGTGGACCGTCAACGTCATGCTTGACCCCGATGCGAAGGAACCGCAGATCACCGGAGTGTTCGACTGCGACCGCACCATGTGGGGCGACCCGGCCGCCGACTGGACGATCTATATGGCCACGCGCCGCCGTGGCGGGGAGCGCGAGGCCTTCTGGCAGACCTATGGGAAGCTGGCGGACACGCCCGCGGCCCAGTGGCGGCAGCTTGTCTACACCGCGCGTCACATCAGCGCGATCCGGCTGGAGCGCCACCGCACCGGGCAGGGCGATGTGGGCCAGACCTATGCCCACATGCGAGAGGTCCTCGACGCCATGGGCTGAGCTCCTCGTCCGTCTACAGCGCTCGTCATCGAGCGGTCGCGGTCACAGCGACACGCTGCAGGAGGTGGGCGGTGGGCAGGCGCCGTCGAGCCTCGTCTTGCAAGCCAGCGAGGGCAGTGTCGTCTCCAGCTTCGCCATGCTGTAAGGCCAAGCGGTAGATGGCCTGGTATGCACTGTTCCAGGAAGGCTGAGCCACCACCTCGATACGGGTAAAGCCGATATGGCGCAGGACGCTGGGCCAGTCGGTGTCACGGTGGCGCGGCGGTAGCCGTGTGTCGCGGGGCTGGTGGGGGTGCCAGCCCGTCAGGACGAGTCGGCCCCCAGGGCACAGAATGCGGTGGGCTTCTGCTGCGGCGGCGCGTCGATTGAGGGGGTACTGGAGCGCGTCGATGGATACCGCAGCGTCGACGCTGCTGCTGGAGAGGGTGGTGGCAGTCAGATCAGCCAGGGTGAAGCGGGCGCGATGGCCTCTGGCGAAGGTCCCCGCACGTTGTTTCGCCTGTGTCAGAGCAGCTGCGGAGAAGTCGATTCCGATCAAGTCGACGTCGGCGCGGTCGGCCAGCCACAGGCCAGGACCGCCGCTGCCGCACCCCAGATCGGCTAAGACGTGCCCAGGACGCAGGTCCAGGGCATTGGCGATATGTTCCAGCAGATCAGCTGTCAGGAACGAGCAGGGTGCGGTCGTCGGCGGTAACCTCGGGTCGACCAGGCACGCGATGCGCGCGAAGCCCGTTTGGAGCTGGTCTCCGAGAAAGAGCATGTCGAAGCTTTCTGCGGTGCCCCCGCCGGCGGTGTGAGCGGGTGTGCTCATGCGTGCTGTGCCCCCGTCCCCGGAATTGATGAGGGCCTCTCGGGTGCGAGGTTGACGCGAACGTCGGCCAAGAGGTCGTCGGCGCGTTGGGAAACCGCGGCAGGGGCGGTGCCGACAGTGATGAAGCAGCCGAGGCGGCCGCTGTTGCCGTTGCCTGGTCCGACCGGGTCGCCGAAGGCTGCGCGGATGTGGAGCTCGGGCACGTCGGGCTCGGTGGTGGGCAGGTTGTCCAGCCGCTGCAGAGTGCCGTGTTGCGGACTGGTGAGGAATCGGACGGCAGCGTAGCGGCTACGGGTGGGCGAAACATCCACGTGCAGACCGAGGCTGGCGTCGATACAGGCCTTCCACCAGTCGATGCCCAGCGCGTAATCGATCAGGAAACCGATACGGCCAGCGGCGGACCGGGCAGCGATCTCGATGATGCGGCAGCGCCCGGAGGGTTCCACGATCACCTCGGTGTGGGAAGCGGAGTTGTGGACGCCGAGTGCGGCCAAGGCCTTGTCGGTTTCAGCGAGGATCCGGCGCCGGGTCTGCTGCGGCAGTACAGCAGGTAGGTCGTGTCCGGTTTCAACTCCGGTGGCGTCGGTGCACTTACGGGTGATGCACACGTGGCGGCTGCAGCCGTTGGCGGTGACGGATTCGACACTGTATTCGGTGCCGACAATGAGCGGCTGCATGAGGACCCGCGTATCCAGCGGCAGACCGTAGGTGCGTTCCCGGTACTGGCGGCGAGCGCGTTCGTAGCCGTCAACAACCTGGTCGGTGTCGTAAGCGATGGTGACGCCCTGCGAGCCGGCCTGTTCGGCGGGTTTGACGACACACGGCAGCGCGCCGGAGCGGCGAGCGAAGGCTGCGGCTTCGTCGGTGGTCTCGGGCACCGATGTGAGTGGAGCATCGACACCGTAGTGGCGAAATCGGGTAGACATGGCCACTTTGTTACGCGTTGCTGCGGCAATGTCGGGATCGTTGGATAGGAGCCCGAGGGCTGAGCACGCTTGAGCGACCAGCGGTGTGAGATATTCGTTGGCGGTCAGGACGGCGTCGATCCGGTTACTGCGGGCGAAAGTGATGATGTTTTCCAGAGCCCGCTCCGGGGCGGTGAAGTCTATGGCGAGCCAACCGGCCAGTAGGTCACGCAACCAGGGCGGATAGCCGGTGTGGAGCGCGGGGTGAGTGGCGGCGTAGACGCTGATTCCGCGGCACGCTGCCGTTCGTGCCAGAGCGCCCGATTCGGGGCCGGCGGCCTCTAGGAGCAGGATGCGGGTCACTGCTGGTAGTCCTCCAGGTCGCCCTCGCGCACAGTGTCGAGGGTGAAGCAGTGGAAGCCGCCGCCGAAGAGGCGGCGGTGGCGGTGGCGAACCGGGATAGCGGTGAAGCCTTCCTTGTCCAGCGTCGTAGCCAGTTCGGGGCAGTCAGCATTGACCAGGACGGTGTCGGGGGCGATGGACAGGACGTTCAGGTCGATGTAAGGGCTGGTCAACAGCAGGTCGCCGTCATCGTAGACAGGGAAGTTGCCCTCGGCGGGTTCGGGAGGGACGATCATCTTCCACGTGTTGAACGGTGCGGGTAGCAGGTCACGCAGGCCGGCGTGGCGGGCCAGGAAGACGCCGGGACGCAGTGCGAGCAGCATGGAGTCGATGTGGTTGTCGGCCATGCGGTCGATGCGATGGATCCGGTAGCGGCCCTGGAGGTGGCGTTCCAACCAGTCGCAGCCGCTGCGGTGGTTGTCGGTGGCGATGTTGACCAGCAGGTCGCGGCCCAGGCGCAGACATTGGGCGCCGTCGAGCAGCATCTCGAAGCCGACATCGTAAGGCGAGGTCACGGGCTCCTCGATGGGTTCGGTTGGGCCGCCCAGGGTGGTGCTCGTATCGCGCGCATACGACAGGTCGAAGGAGGCGTCGGTCAACAGCGGCCTCGGCATGGTCGTCCAGGTGGCACCGCGGTCATAGTAGTGCTGGAACACCGGTGTGAGTAGGCGGGTCTCCAGGTAGCGCGAGCGGATCGCCGGCGGCGTTTCGATGATCTCGTCGCCGAGGACGAGCGTGTTGTCGCGGATGTTGAGGGCGGGGGTGGGCGGGGCCTGCCAGCTCAGTCCAGCGATGGTTGCGGCATCGGGCGGCAGCGGTATGGGCCGGTGGACGGTGATCCCGAGGCTGACCAGTAGCTGGGCGAGGTCCTCCACGTCCTCATGGAGTTCGTCGACGTAGCGCTGCTTGACGCGCCATTGCCGCCCCTCGACCGGGCTGTGCGCCGAGCTGAGTCGGGGATAGGCCCAGTCGGAGCGGAACAGGTTCTCGTGGTGAAACAGGTTGAAGGAGACCTCCCGGTCATGGGAGGTGTAGTTCTGGGCCGAGCCGACGACGATCTCCTTCAACGGTGCCCATTCGTTGTGGCTGTTGAGTCGCATTGTGGGCCTTTCACTGCGTGGCGAGACGTGCAGGAACGGGGAGCGAGTGGACGGAGGTGGGGGTGCGGGCACGCAGCAGAGCGTCGGAGCCGCGGAGTTGGAGGGTGCGCTGCTCGCTCCAACCGCAGAAACGGAACTCTCGGTCGCCGAGGTGGACCAGAGCGAAAGTGCGGCCGTCGGGCACGGTCAGCCGCCACTGCTCGGCCACCGCTTCCACGCGCGCCTCAACCGTTGGCTCGCTGCGTGTCGGTATGTGGTCCCGCCCGTCGGTAAGGGAGAAGTCGAGGAAGGATTCGGGGAGGCGAACCACAGTTGCGGGGGATGACGGCGGGGCAGCGGTGGGCCGATTGATCAGGGCTGCGCCCGCGTGCATAGCCTCCGCCCAGTCGTTGGGGAACCAGTCGGCGAGTTCGACGGTCAGCAGAGCGTCGATGACCAGGTGGATGCGGGTGGCGGCGCCGTTGTTGCGGACCAGGTGGGGGCGGGCGAACTCGCCGAACCACAGTTGGCCCGGCTGCCAGCGGTAGGCGGTTCCGTCCAGCACGAGGATCGCGCCGGGGTTGGTGGACAGCGGAAGGTGGATACGCACCAGCCCGCGTGTCAGGGCGTACTTGGGGTCGCAGTGTTCGGCCGATAACGCACCTGGTGCGAGTGCCATGAGGCGGGCGGCGTTTACGGGTGCGGGGATGGAGTCGACGATTTCGGCGATGTAGGGAGCTTGTTCTGCCCACGGGGTTGGCGCGAAAGGTTCCGCCCCGGGACCGCCGGGATCGGTGCGTTCCGGGTCGCCGCCCGTGCTACGCAGTGGGAGCACCCGCCAGTCGACTTGCGCCTCAGCACCAACCCCGGAAGTGCTGTGGATGCGTTGCTTGGCCCAGTCATGGCCGGTTAGCCGGGACAGATCACCAGCAAGCAGGGCGGGCTCGAACGTGGGACGCAGCCGTGTCGCCGGCGCCGGCCATGTCGAGACGGAGGGGGCATCGACGCTCCTTCCAAGCCACGCCCTCGATGACGAGGGCGCCGTCACGTGTACGGGCGCGATCGTCTGCGACGCGGGGTTGGTGGTGAAACGCTCGTCCAAGAGCGCATAGACGTGTCGGCGGTGTTCATCAGTGTCGTAGGCGATGCAGAACACGAACCGGGCCCGATCCGGCTCCAACGCGATGATTGGCATCGATACGATCACTCCCCTGCGGGAGCGCGGGTCATAGGCCACACCCAGGTCGTCGATGGCCTGCAGGAACACGTCGAAGCTCGGAACACTCCAGTGCGGCGGTACGTGGTACTCCACGACAAGACGCTGCGGTGCGGCGTCGGCCCATACGATGCTGTGGGCGATCACCTGGTAGATGTGTAGCGATCCGGAGACTTGCGCATTCACCTCGGTGAAAATGATGCGTCCGTCGTTCTGCAGGAGCGCATCGGTGCTGAGGTAGCCCCGGTAGCCCAGTGCTTGATAAGCCTGCGCGAGTCGCGTCGCGTCCCCCACCAACTGTCGGCGGTTTCCGGAACGCAGGGGGACGATCTGGTGGCTCAGTCGCCCATCGGCGTAGTGGAGCGTTCCGGCTTCGGTCGGGTGGACTCCGGTGCCGCTGACGTGGAACTCGGCATAGATCGAGGTGGCGCTGGGTTGGAACTCCTCAACGACGACGGGGAAGTGGCCCTCGACTGAGGCCCACGACCAACGCTGTTCCCAGAAGGCGTCCACGGATCCGGGGCCGGGTGGTAATTCGTGGTGGTGTCGAGCCCCGGCATGGCCGGTCGCCATTGCAGGGTCGCGCACGACGATCTGGTTTCCCACACCGGCGCCGTTGTGGGCTTGCTTGACCATCACTGCGTCCGCTGTCTCCAGTAGCGTCCGCGTCGCCGCTGCCGCCTCGGCCCTGCTGCGACACACTGCTCCGGGCGCGACGGCGACGCCGCAGCCGGCGGCCAGCGCTCGGAAGACCGCCTTGTTGTTGGCCACTTCTCCGCCGCCTTGGGCGAAGAAGTTCGATCCGGGGAAGCGGTCGGCGACACCAAGCGCTTCGCTCAAGCGGGAGACCTGCGCTGAGGGCCACAGGGCGAATACCTCCTCGACGTCACCGAGATCGCCGGCCAAAGCTGCGACGAACTCGGGGGACGTGAGGCTGAGCGGATCCAGGCTGTGGTGACCGTAGCGGCCGCCCGAGGGGGTGTGGAAGCGCAGTGTGGCAGGGTTGACGCCGGTAAGGGCGGTCACATAGTTCACGAACCTGGTGTCGGGTTGGTCAGGAAGCACGATCAGGTCGCCGTCGCGGGCGAACCAGAGGATGCGCTGGGTCCAGGCGCGTGTCTCCGGCCGCAGCCGGATCGAGTCGTCGATGTGGTTGCCGATGAGGAGTCTCACGGGCTCTCCTCTGTCGAAGTAGTGCGGGTAACAGGGGCGAAGGCGGCGGGCAGGCGTTCCCAACCGCGCATGGTCGCGGTGCGACGCCGCGCGAAGGATCCGGATGGGCAGAGGCGATCGGGGTGCTCGGCCAGGGCGTCGACCACGGCGTGTAGGACGGTTTGGGCCAGGATCGTGCCCGCGCAGGCATGGGGGCCCCAGCCGAACCCGAGGTGGGGATTGGGGGATCGGTCGAGGAGGAGTTCGTCGGGCCGGGCGAACTGTTCGGGGTCGTGGTTGGCGGCCGCATACAGCACCAGGACCGTCTGCCCGGCCGCGATTCGGGTACTGCCGATGGTCGCCGCGCAGGTCGCGGTACGACTGGTGCCCTGCACGGGCCCGTCGTAGCGGATCATCTCGTCGATACCGCAGTGGCGGAATTCGGAAGCGCCCAGTCGCTCCAGGAGTCCTGGGCGTTCCATGAGTAGGGCGACCACGTTTCCGATGGCGGCGACCATGGTGCTGTAGCCCCCTTGGAACAGCACTCGCGCAGTGTTGCGCACATACGTCTCGGGGACTCCGACCGTTGGGGCACCGCGCCGCATATCCGCCAACAGACCGGGCTTTCCCGAATCCGCGAACCAGGAAGCCACAAGCGCACTGAGTTGGTGGCGGGCGAGGCGCCCCGGTTCTGCGGTCTCCGGGCGCAGGCCGGCGTCCATGCTGCGCATGATCGCGTCGGAGGCTGCGACGAAGGAGCCCGGCTCCGGCCGATCCACCCCCAGCAGGTCGCAGACACTCTCCAGCGAGAAAGGTGAGGCGAAGTCCGCCACGACGTCGAAGGTTTCTTTCTCGGCGAGAACCGATAGCAGGTCGGCGGCTCGCTCACGGCCGCGTTGGGCGAAGCCGTCCAGGTCGTGGGCATGTACGGCGTTCATCAGAAGGCGACGCAGCGGCCCCAGTTCGGGGGGATCGAGGGACTGCACACTGAGACTGGGCTCGGAGAGCGCCTCGCCTACGCGCCGCGGATCGCGCGCGAATGTGTCGTGATCCCGCAGAACAGCGACGCAGTCGGCATAGCGGGAGACCACCCAGCACTGCATGCGGTCATGCCAGAGCACCGGGGCGTGTTCACGCATGAGCGCATAGGTCGGATATGGATCGCGGAGGTTAACCGGGGCCAGGGGGTCGTAGTCGGGGGGTGGCATGAGGAACCTGACCTTTGCGCTGTCCGGGAGGGAAAGGTAGGGCGGCGGCCGGGCACGCATCGGGTTGAGCCTGGCCGCCGGTTCGGTATCAATGGTCGTAGCGCATGTCTGCCCCCTTTCTGGAACTGGATGTATCGGTCGGGTCGGCGCCGAACTCTTACCGGGTGCTGGTCACGACGCTTCCTCGGGGCTCAGATGCCGTACAGCTCGGCGTGGAGGCCGCCCTGATTCATCAGGTCGATGTGGGTGCCCTGCTCGACGACGCGGCCGTAGTCGAGCGTGTAGATCCGGTCGGCTCTGCGGGCGCCGACCGGCCGAATGGGTGATCAGCAGCACCGCGGCCCTCTCAAAGGCGGTCTGGAAGGTGACGAACGGGCGTTCTTCAGCGCAGGTGTCCAGTTCAGCGGGTTCCTCGGCGATGACGAGGGCGATTTGAAGGTAGAGGTCGCGGGCGGCGGCGATGCGTTGACGCTGCCCGCAGGAGATCTCCTCGTCGCCGTCGAACCGGATGTCCAGTGGCGTGTGCAGTCCCGGCGCCAAGTCGTCGACAACCTGGGCGGAGCCGCCAAAGCCCAGGGGCCACTGAAGTCGACCGGTGTCGGCACGATCGGGTGCGGCCACGGTGGTGTCGCGTTCTACGAGGAAGGGCCATTGCCGGGACTGTTGACGGATCTGACTCGATTCGGCGGCGCCGCAGGGTGCCACACACAGCTCCTCGCATACCTGCTCTGCGCTCGGGATCTCTACCGCGACGACGTCGTTGAGCGTGACCACAAACGGAACACCGGCCACCTCGATCGCACTGAGGGCGTGCTCGGCGCCCGCGATGTCGCGGGGGTGGACGAGGACGATCGCGCCACGCGGCAGGTCGACCCACAGGAAGCCGAGCTGTGACTGTCCCGGCGTACCGAACAGCGCCAGCAGCAGATCCGAGTTGAGCCGCCGGCGGCCGAAGTCGAGCGCGACCGTCGTGGTACGCGGGTCGTTACGTCATAGCAACCTCCAAATTCCGGCGCCCACTTCCAAGGGCACGAGCGCCGGAGACCAGAATGAGCGACGCCAACGCGGTTTTTCTAGTGGGAGTTGCTTTCATGAATTCGCCGCCGGTCTCCGATTGCACTGAAAAGAGGCTTCGGTGAGGCGAAGAAACGTTTCTTCAGAAGCAGCGGGCGACGCTTGGAAGGGAAAACGACTACCGTGGTCGTAGCGCGAGTTGAGAAGGTGAAAGACGATGGCTGAGCCCCATGAGGTGCGGTGTGGCCTGGAGCAGCGCGAGGAGTGGCGCGCGGAGCAGGGCGAGAGTATGGACCTGCACGCTCTGGCCGAGCACATTCGTGCCCACTGCGGACACACGCAGTTCAAGGCGTATCGGATCGCGGCCGGCTATCGTCGAGCCGAGGACGCGGTCGCGGCATTCCACAGATGGACTTCCGACCAGGGATTCTCACGGTCGGGTATGGACCCCCGCAGTTGGCAGAACTGGGAGGCGGGAGGTCGTCCCGGCGCACACTACGCGGACCTGCTATCGCGTTTTTTCTCCACCAATGTGGTGCGGTTGGGATTCGTCGCCGACTACTCTCCCGCCCTCCCCCGTCCGGAGTCGGCAACGGAGCCAGCCATGACTGTCCCTTGCCTTTCACCCGAGGAACTGCTGACCGTCTGCGCCCAGGAGGCCAGTCAGTACGGTGCACATCTGGACACACCAATCGGCGCCTACACAGTAGAGGAGTTGGAAAGCGGACTGCTCGACCTCGCCCGTGCCTACCCACACACCCCCGTCATCCAATCGACCCTGCGCGCCCGCGAGCTCCGCAACCGGGCCTGGGAACTGCGCGATCGATGCAAGCGCACCACCCAGTTGGCCGAATTGCAGCGCATCGCCGGCTGGCTGTGCGCCGTTCTGGCCAACGCCAGCTTCGACCTTGGGGACCTCTGGGCCGCCCAGACCCACGCGCGTGTCGCGGACCTGCACGGCGACTTGAATGACGACCACGAGCTGCGGTGCTGGGTCGCAGGCCTGCAAGCGCTCATCACCTATTGGGACGCACGCCCCGTCGACTGCGTCGACTACGCTCAACGGGCGCTGGACTTTCCCGAACGGCGAGGCACAGCACGCATCCGCGCCGCCAGTATGAAGGCCCGCGGTCTGGCCCTGATGGGACGCACCCGGGAAATGGAGGAAGCCCTGCATTTGACCGACGAGCTACGGGACCGCGCAGGCGACGAGACGATGCCGGGGCTGCTGGCCTTCCCGGTGGCCAAGCAGCATTACTGGCAGGCCAGCGCCCTCGTCGGCACTGGAGAGGCGGAGCGGGCGGCCGCAGCCGCGGAAGCTGCCGAAGCCGCCGTCGGACTCTACACTCAGGCACCGGAACCGGCCCGACGCTTCGGAGAACTCTGCCACGCTCGGCTGGACCTCGTGACCTCCCGACTTCTGACCGGCGCCCTCGACGGAATAGCCGAGCAGGTCTCGCCTGTCCTGGACAGCATGCACCGACGCCGCATCGAAAGCGTGATGCGACGGCTCAGGTTGTTCGAAGCGCTGCTGGAGCGGCCCCAGCTGCGCACTCAGCCGCTGGTAAGCGCAGTGCGCGAGCAGGTTCACGACACGCTGGTCTCCCTTCCGGCGACTGTAGCCGCAGGCGAGCAGTGATGCGTACCCGCATCGGACTCCTCCACCCCGGCCAGATGGGTGCGGCCATTGCCGCTCGCCTGAACGCCGACGTGCTCTGGTGCCCCGAGGGGCGCAGCGAGAGCACCCACGAGCGCGCCGACCTGGCCGCGCTACGCGCGGCGCCGATGGCCGATCTGGCCAAGTGCGACGTCATCCTGTCCGTCGTGGCTCCTTCCGCCGCCGAGGACGTCGCCGCCGCAGTTACAGCCGCGGGTTTCCGCGACGGGCTGTACATCGACGCCAACGCGATCCGCCCCGAGCGGGCACAGACCTTGGCCGATGACTTAGCTGGCGTCGGGATCGAAACGATCGACGCCTGCATCATCGGCCCGCCACCCCGCGACGACGCCCGCCCCCACATGTTCCTGTCCGGTGCACCGAACTCCCGCCACACGGCGGCCGAGATCCTCGGGAACGCCGTGGAGATCACCGAGCTCGACGATGTACCAGGGGGCGCCTCGGCACTGAAGCTGTCGCACACCGTCGCGCAGAAGGCGACACGCACGCTGGGAGCACTCGCTCACGCCTTCGCCACCAAGCACGACGTCGACGAACACCTGACGGCACTCGCCGCCGCCTCGCCGCATCCAGCTGCGAATCCGCAGCAGCTGCCGAGCGTAGCCGCGCGCGCTTGGCGGTGGCACCCAGAACTCGACGACACCGCGCGGGCTCTCGCCGACGCCGGTCTGCCCAGCGAAGCTCTGGAAGATATCGCCGACGTCCTGCGGCGGTGGATGCCGCTCAAGGACGATGCGACCGCCAGCCTGGACTCGGCGCTCGATCTCCTCAGCACCGATCCTCCTCCGTCCGAAGCCAGGAACGGCTCGTAATGATCCCTCGCGGCACGTTGACCGCGGCCAAGCGGGAGATCCCCGATGCTTGAACGCATCGACGACCTCGCGGTCACGCCCCTCGAACGGGAGGATTACCTCGCCGAGTATTGGCGCGCATACGAGCAGGGCGGGGTGTTCTGGAAGTTGGAACGCGGCCAGACGTTTCAGGAGCCGGGCGATGCCAGTTGGGAGGCGTTCGCGGCCGGGGACTGGGACCGAGCACTGGAGCTGAACGAGGCCGACCGCTCCGATGCCGAGGCCATGGCGGCGAAGGACCGGGACGTCGGTATCGAGACTCGGCGTATCCGCGTCGTGGAATGGCCGGTCAGCCCCTACGTGCAGTGGGAGATGCAGTTCCTGCGTCTCCTGGCGGAAGCGGGCCAGTCGTTGCGGGTGCTTACGGCACCTCAGGTGGCGCACCTGGAACGGGAACGACCACTGCCGGAGATCGTGATCCTCGGTGGGCGGATAGCGTACCTGGTCCGTTACGACGCCGCCGGCAACGCCTGCGGCGCGTGGCGGGCAGACGACCGCGACGCGATCGCGCAGTGCTGCGCCGAACTGTCGGAGCTGTTCGCGGCCGGCGAGCCGCTGCTGGACTTCTTCCAGCGCGAGATCGCGCCCCTGCCGCCTCCCACGGTTCCCGCATGAGCGCCGCTACCACCGAGATCATCGCCAGGGCTGTCGTCCGCCGCGAGGGGCGGCTTCTGCTGGTGCGTCAGCGCACCAAGTCGTGGTCGTTCCTGCCCGGCGGCCATGTCGAACCGGGCGAACGAGTAGAGTCCGCCCTCGTTCGCGAACTCGCCGAAGAACTCGGCACGAAGGCCACGATCGCGGGTTTCCTCGGTGCTGTCGAGCACGGCTACGTCGAAGATGGCAACACCCACCACGAACTCAATCTCATCTTCGAGGTCTCCATCGATACCGCCGAGCCGACAAGCCAGGAAGACCACCTGGAGTTTCACTGGCTGCCGCTTGACCAGCTCGCCGACGCCGAGGTACGACCTGGTGCGCTGAAAAATGCCTTGGTGGACGCCGGCGAAAACAGTACACCGTTCTGGCGCGGCTGGAACGACTGAACCACAAAAGCGTCTCCTTCCTGTTCAGCTTGCCATGGGCCTTGTCTCTTTCGTATGGAGGTCGATGTTTGCTGTGAGGAAGAAGAAAATGCTCGGTTGTCTCTCCTCTGACGGTTCGGCCGGCTACTCCTGACCAAGCCCGCCAAGTTCACCATGGCGTGAATGCGAGGCGGAGGGCCAGAGGGTCAGTAGGAGGGCGTCGGGGTTGGCGGCTTCGACGAGGCCGGTGGAGGTGGCGGCCCAGTAGGACTGGGTGGCTTCGCCGAACCAGATCACCAGATGGGGATAGCGGGCCTGGAGAGTGGCGACCGTATGGTGCTCGACGGCGAACTCGGCGGTGCGGCCACGCTGACGCGACTGGCCGGCGGCACGCTGGGCGCGGCACGGCGGGTGGGCGCAGGCGCGACAGGCGACAGGCCGCTCCCCCACCGGTGCTGTCTGGGGGCACTGGTGCGGCTGTGCGGCAGCGGGGCGGGGGCGGTGGTCTGGCCGTGTGGGGGACACGGCGTTCTGGAGGGCGACGCGGGTCGCGGTGTCGGTGGGTGCCGGTGTGGCGGTGGTGGTCAGGGTAGTCTCGGGCATTGGATTCCCTTCCGTTCTATGGCTTACGAGGGGCGGAATCTGGGCTCGGGGCGGTGCGCCAACACCGCCCCGAGCGTGTGAAGGGCCGTTCGGCCCCGGAGAAGGTTGTTCGCGTCTGGTCAGGCGGTGTTCCAGGCGCTGTCGATGAGGTCGTAGGCCAGGTGGAACCACACGTGGCGGTGGTCGGGGAAGCCGTTGTCGCCCCACGCGGTGGCCAAGGCATCCACGAGGGCCAGGCCGCGCCCGGCATCGGCGAGGGGTCCAGCCCGTCCGGATCGGGGTCCAGGTAGACGCGCTCGCTGCGGACGGCTCCCCTACCGGGCTCCACGGTTCGTCGTCGCGGCAGGTCAGGGTCAGCCCCGTTGCCCAGCGGTCCACACGCAGGGTGTAGCTGCCGCCGGGCGCGCCGGAGCGGGTGTGGCGGATGGCGTTGCCGGCCAGTTCGCTGCCCAGCAGGTCGAACAGGTAACGGTACTCGCCGCCCTTGTGGGCGGCACAGCCCTGCAGGAAGGCGTGGACCAGCGGGAACAGGGCCACGTCACCCCGGAAGGTAAATGCCCGGCACTTGAAGGGCACCGGCTCGCCATCGGGGGCGAAGTAGTACTTTTTCTGCCAGGGGATGACCAAACCGAGCGGAATCGCCACCGGGGGTAGTTGATCAAGAGCAGCCTGAACGGACATGAAGACTCCTTATATGCGAGCCAGCGAGTGCGTGGGAGGACGTTGCAGCCGAGAGGGTCAGTGACGCCCGTGGTTTCGGCCCGTTCACCGGACACAGCGGCGGGCGTTCAGTAGCGTGACCACCAACCACTCAGGGTGATGCGGTGGTGACCGACCACACCAAGACTTGCAATGGATTCCACCATAGCCAACAGCCTTATGATGGATTCCACTTTACTTTTTCTTGCGCCTCTCTCTAGACTCCTCGTATGCCCGCTCCTTACAGTCCCAGCATCCGCCGACGTCGCCTGTCCACCGAGCTCAAGCGTCTGCGCACCGAAGCGGGTCTGACGCTGGTGGAGGCCGCGAAGCAGTCCGGGACCGGCAAGTCGAACCTGAGCAAGATCGAGCAGGCGGAGTCGAAGCACGTCCCGGCGAAGACGCTGGATGGGCTGCTGGATCTGTACCAGGTGGAGGACCCAGAGGTTCGGGCAGCGTTGCACGAACTGTCCCGGCTGGCCGGTGAGCGAGGCTGGTGGTCGCAGTACAAAGACCTGATGCCCGAAATGCTCGCCGACTTCGAGGCCGAAGCCTGCGCCTTCCGGACTTACCAGGCACAGGTCATACCTGGGCTGCTACAGACACCCGGGTACGCCGATGCGGTATTTCGCGCCAACCAGGTCAGGGAAGACGACGAGATCGCGCAGCGTGTTGCGAGCAGGATGAAACGCCAGGAAATCCTTAACCGCGTAAACCCGCCCTCCTACGCGGCCATCATCGATGAGGGAGCCTTGCGACGTAACGTCGGCTCTCTAAAGGTGATGCAAGAACAACTGCTCCACCTCACACACATGGCCGCCCGCCACAACATCAACATCTACGTCTTACCCTTCGACGCCGGAGCACACCCCGCGACCGAGGGAAGCTTCGTTGTCATGGA
The DNA here is from genome assembly GCF_039539445.1 of Salinactinospora qingdaonensis. Taxonomy (NCBI): domain Bacteria; kingdom Bacillati; phylum Actinomycetota; class Actinomycetes; order Streptosporangiales; family Nocardiopsidaceae; genus Salinactinospora; species Salinactinospora qingdaonensis. The sequence continues at coordinate 23,280 of NZ_BAABDD010000023.1, read as the reverse complement.
TTTTCCCGACCCTCGGGACCCCAGCATTGCCTATCTAGAAACACCCGTGAGTAGCCTGTACTTGGAAGAAGAACACCAAATCAGGATCTTCAACGACATGTTCGGCAGCGCTCAAGGTTGCTCACTGTCACCAGCGCAGTCCGTCACATTCATACGCGATGTCCTCGAAGAGCTAGAAGAGTGAGCCCCGTGTCCCTCCAGTTGATGTGGCGAGCCAGCAGCTACAGCGGTGTCAACGGTGACTGTGTCCAAGTCGCCCACATCCCCTTCTTCTACAAGAGCAGCTACAGCGGACAGCATCAAGATTGCGTGGATATCGCCTACCTCCCCTCCTCCTTCCGCAAGAGCAGCTACAGCGGCCAAGGAGTGGACTGCGTCGAGGTCGCCGATCTCCGTTCTGGGGCTGCTGTGCGGGACTCGAAGCATCCCGACGCCGGGCACCTCGCCTTTCCCGCCGCGGAGTGGGACGCCTTCCTCACCGCTGCCCGCGTCGGCGAGCTGTGACCGCCGCTCCGCACCGGCCTTAGCGCCGGCGCGGCCGGGTCACTCGTGTTGGAGTAGCTGGGTGAAGTGGGTGAGCATGCGGTCGCGGTCGGGGGTGAGGCCGGTGATGAGTTCGAAGGCGTCGCCGGCTTGGAAGACGGCCATGCCGCCGCCGTCGAGGGTGGCGCAGCCGCGCTGTTCGGCGTGGTGGAGGAGTTCGGTGCGCAGCGGGCGGTAGACCACGTCAGCCACCCACAGCGGGGGGCGCAGCAGCTCGGGCGGCACCGGGACACCCGGATGGTGGGCCATGCCGACCGGGGTGGCGTGCACCAGGCCGTCGGCGTCGGCGAGGAGGCGTTCGGGCCTCGCGGTGTCGGCGGGTCGGCACCGTGCCTCGGGGAAACGCGCCTGGAGTCGTTCGGCCAGGGTCGCGGCGCGCTCCACGGACAGGTCGGCGATGACCAGCTCGCGCACGCCGCAGGTCATGAGGGCGTGGGCGACGGCGGCTCCGGCGCCGCCGGCGCCCAGCAGGACCACGCGGTCGCGGGCCGCGTCGGGCAGCCCGCGCCGCAGCGACCCGGCAAAGCCCGACCAGTCGGTGTTGTGGCCGACGGCGGCCCCGCCGTCGAAGACCACGGTGTTGACGGCGCCGATGGCGGCGGCCTCGGGGCTGAGCCCGTCGAGGGCGGGCAGGACGAGCTGCTTGCAGGGGTGGGTGATGTTGAGGCCGTCGAACCCGAGGTGGCGCGCCGCCTGTACCAGGTCGCCCACGGACTCCGGCGGTAGACCGAGGTCGGTGATGTCGATGGTGCGGTAGAGCAGCCGTCGCCCCGCCTGGGCGGCCTCGCGCTCGTGCATGGGCGGGGTCAGCGACGGCCCGACACCCGCGCCGATGAGGCCCACCAGGAAGGAGCGGCCCGCTTCGCGTCGCGCGCCTTCCGTTGCTGCCGGCACCGCTTCCCCGTTGCCGATAGTGCCGGTCACTGGGTGTGCTCCGCTCGGTGGGCGGCCATGCGCACGGGAGTGTTGGCGGCGCCGTAGCCGTCGTAGCCGCCGGTGCGCTGGACCACCTCGAAGAAGAGGCGGCTGTCGAGCAGCGGGGTGTAGAAGTGGAAGAACTCCCCCGAGCCGGCGCGGTCGTAGAGGACGCCGTCGGCGCGCATGCGTTCGCGCAGGGCCGGCGGCAGGTCGGTGCGCGCGGCAAGGTCAGCGTAGTAGTTGTCGGGGATGGTAAGCGGCGCGAGGCCGCCCTCGCGCAACGCCTGGGCCGCGGCGAAGATGTCGTCGCAGGCCAGGGCGATGTGTTGCGCACCGCCGGCGGCGTCGGCCTGGGCGCCGCGCCCCAGCACCGAGACGCTGAGGGCGATGCGTGGCCCCCCGCCTGGGCCGGTGAGGGCTCGGCTGCGCACGAGCCCGTCGGGGGCGGCCAGTTCGAGGCTTTCGGCGGGGGCGAGGCCGAGCACGGAGCGGTAGAACAGCGCCGCCTCGTCGAAGTGGTCGAAGGGTTGGAACAGTCCCACGTGGTCGATCCCGGTCAGCGGGGTGGCGCCGCCGTGGGTGGGGGTGTGCACGGGTGCGGCGGTGAAGTCGGCCAGCCAGGTCTCTTCGCGGTCGGTGGGGGCGGGGCAGAAGAACAGGGCGGTGCCGTCGGGGGCGGCGACCGCGTTCAGCCGGGTCTCGGCGGGGTCGCGGCGCCGCGGTAAGGCGGGGGCCAGCAGATGCTCGGCGCGCTGGGCGGCGCGGTCGGGGTCGGCGACCTCGACGCCCAGCGCGGTGACGGCGGTGTCGTCGCTCCAGGTGTGGCCCAGCCGCGGATCGGTGGAGCTGAGCAGGATGCGGGTGTGGCCGTGCGCCCACAGTTCGACGGGTTTGGAGCGGTGGTCGCGCGTGTGGGCGAAGCCGAGCCCGGCCAGGACGGTGCGCACCCACGTGGCGGTGCTGGGCCGGGCGGCGACCTCGACGAAGGCGTAGCCGGCGGGGTGGGCGGGTTCGGGCAGGCGGGTGAGGGTGACCGCGGGACGCTGCGGCCCCGCGGTCACCCCCGGTTGGTGTTCCCGGCTGAGCGCGTCTTCCAGCACCGACAGCGACCGCAGCGCGTCGGCGGCGGTGCGGTGCGGGTCGGCGGCGCGGAAGACGTCGTTGAAGACCTCCAGGGACAGCGGGCCGGTGTAGCCGGCCGCGAGCACGTGGCGGGTGAACGCGGTCAGGTCGAACCCGCCCTGGCCGGGGAAGCACCGGTAGTGGCGGCTCCACTGGAGCAGGTCCATCGCCATGTAGGGGGCGTCGGCCAGTTGCAGGTAGAAGATCTTCTCGCCGGGGATGTCGCCGATGCCGGCCGGGTCGCTGCGCCGGGACAGGATGTGGAAACTGTCCAGGCACACTCCGAGTGAGGGGTGGTCGGCGTCGGCGACGATGCGCCAGGAGTGTTGGTAGTCGTTGACGTGGCGCCCCCAGGCGAGCGCCTCGTAGGCGATGCGCACGCCGTAGGGGGCGGCCGTCTCGGCGAGGCGGTGCAGGTGCGCCGCGGCGCGGGCGTCGTCGCCGCTGGCCGCCTGCGCGGTGGTGGAGCACACGAGCAGCGTGTCGACGCCGAGTTCGAGCATGAGCGCGAACTTGGCCTCGGCGCGGCGCAGATTGGCTTCGAGGAGGTCGTCGTCGACGCCCTCGAAGTCGCGGAAGGGCTGGTAGAGGTCGATGCCCAGGCCGAGGTCGTCGGCGAGCGCGCGGATCTCGCGCGGTGGCAGGGGCGAGGCGACGAGGTCGTTTTCGAAGATCTCGACGCCGTCGAATCCGGCTGCCGCTGCCGCGTGCAGCTTCTCCTCCAGAGTGCCGCTGAGCGATACGGTGGCGATACTGCGCCGCATGGGAGTGCTCCGCTCCGTGGTGAGCTGTCGTGGTGTGGCGGTCTACTGGGCCTGCTGGAAGGACTCGTAGAACTCCAGGGACCGGCCGTCGAGGTTCTCTCGGAAGTACGCGCGGGCCTGGGTGCGGAATGCTTCGACGTCGACGTCGTCGACGACCTCGATGGTGCCCTCGGCCGCCCACTCGTCGAGGATCTCGGCTTCGGCCTCCTCGATGCAGGCGCGGTTTTCCGCGCGGGTCTCGCTGACCGCCCGCTGGAGGACCTCCTGCTGTTCGGTGGAGAGCTTGTCCCAGGTCTGGCCGGAGACGACGATCATCTGCGAACCGATCTGGTGGCTGCTGAGGCTGATGTGGCTCTGCACTTCGTCGAAGTTGTCGCTGTGGATGGTGGGGATGGGGTTCTCCTGGCCGTCGACGGTGCCCTGCTGTAGGGCGAGGTAGACCTCCTCGAAGGCGACCGCGGTCGCGTCGGCGCCCAGGGCCTCGGCGTTGGACAGATAGATCGGGGAGTCGGGGAAGCGCATCCGCAGGCCGTCGAGGTCGGCGGGTTCGCGGATGGGCTGGTTGGCGGTGAAGTGGCGGTCGCCGAAGTACCACACGTCCAGGATCTTGGTGTCGGTGGCCTCCTCGAAGCCGTCCTTGAGCGGGTCGGAGGCGTCGGAGTCGAAGAAGCCGAAGAGGTGGTCGGCGTCGTCGAAGGCGTAGGCGGCGTCGAAGACGCCGATGGGCTCGTAGGTCGAGCCCAGGGCGGCCGAGCCTTGGACGTCCATGTCGATGTCGCCCGACATGACCGAGGCGAAGGTCTCGGTGTTGCCGCCCAGTTGGCTGTTGGGGAAGGTTTCGACGGTCATGCCGGCGTCGGCGTCGGCGACCTTCTCGGCGACGAGGTCGATGCCGCAGCGGGTGTGCGGGTGGTCCTCGGTGTAGCTGTTGGCGAAGGAGAGGGTGAGCCCGGCCTCGCCGGAGCCGCCGGAGTCGCCTCCCGACTCGTTGCCGGTGTCGTTTCCGCAGGCGGCGAGGGTCAGGGCGGCCAGGGGCAGCAGTGCCGCCCAGCGAAGGGTGGTGCGCATGGGGTGTTCTCCTTACGGGGATGGGGTTGCCGCGTGGGGCGGCGGTGCGGGATGGGTGGTCGGTCCTTAGAGGCCCAGGTAGGTGGGCAGGAACAGGACGAGGTCGGGCGCCACGGTCAGCAGCGCGAGGACGGCCAGCAGCGGGACGAGGAACGGTGCGGTGCCGCGGAAGACCTCGTGCATCGGTGTCTTCGTGGCCGAGCCGAGGACGAAGAGGACGCCGCCGATCGGCGGTGTGAGCAGGCCGATCATGAGGTTGATGATCGTGATGACGCCGAAGTGGACCGGGTCGACGCCGAACTGCACCGCGATGGGCAGCAGAACCGGCACGGTGATCACCAGCGCGGCGATGGGTTCCAGGATCGTGCCGATGAGGATCAGCGCGAGGTTGACCAGCAGCAGGAACACCACCGGGCTGTCGGTGAAGCCGAGCAGGAACGAGGCGATGTCCTGAGGCACCTGCTCGCGGGCGAGAATCCAGCCGAGCAGTCCGGAGGCGGCGAGGATGATCGCGATGGCGGCGGCGGTCGTCGCGGTCTCCACCACGATCCGCCACAGCCCGCGCGGCGTGAGTTCGCGGTAGCAGAACCCGAGGACGAGGACGTAGGCGGCGCCGACCGCGGCGGCCTCGGTGGGGGTGAACAGCCCGCTGAGGATACCGCCGAGCAGTAGGATCGGGGCGCCCAGCGGCCCGAGCACGCGCAGCGTGGCGCTGCGGGCTTCGCCGGGTTCGGCGCGCCGGCCGGCGAGGTGGGGTTGGCGGCGGCCCCACAGGTAGACGGCCAGGGCGAGCCCGCCGGCGATGAGCAGTGCCGGCACCACGGCGGCGGCGAACAGCGCGGCGGTGGAGACCGCCGCCACCGAGGCGTAGACGATCGCGGGGATGCTGGGTGGCATGACCGGGCCGATCAGGCTGGAGGCCGCTGAAAGTCCCAGGGAGAAACGGCGGGAGTAGCCGCGGGAGGTCATGGCGGGGACCGTCATCTTGCCTAGTCCGGCGACGTCGGCCAGGGCGGCGCCGCTCATCCAGGAGAAGCCCACGCTCACGCCGATGTTGACGTAGCCGAGGCCGGCGCGGACCCGGCCGAACATCACTTGGGCGAAGGCGAAGATGCGGTCGGCGATGCCGGTGCGGTTGGCGGTGACGCCGACGAGGATGAACAGCGGCACCGCCAGCAGCGGGAAGCTGTCGACCTCTTGGGCGGCGGTGCGCAGGCTCAGCCCGGTGGACTGGTCGGTGACCGCCATGTAGGTGATGCAGGGGCCGAGGATCGCGAAGGCGATGGGGACCCGCAGCGCCAGCAGCAGCAGGATTCCCAGCACGACCAGTGCGGCGCTCACCGGTGGGCCTCCTGCGCGTCGGTCCCGGCGGGCCGCGTCTCGGGGTTGGCAGGGCCGGGCAGCAGGGCGTTGGTGGCGGCGCGCAGCACAGCCAGCGCCAACCCCACCATCGGGATCACATAAACCCAGGTCATGGGGATTCCGAGGGCGGGTGTGGACTGTGGTGAGCCGCCGAAGACCAGCTCGACCGCCTCAGCGGTGAAGGCGAGGCACACGGCGGCCACGACGAGGTTGGCCACGATCCATACCGTGCGCCGAATCCAGGCTTGTGGCGCGAAATCGATCAGCTTGAGGGTGATGTGTGCGTCGCGGCCCAGCAGGTAGCCGGCCAGCGAGAACGTCAGCCACACCAGGCCCAGCCGGGCGAGTTCGCCGGTCCAGACCCACCCGGCCACGGGCAGGTGGCGCTGGAGGGCCTGGGTCAGCATCAGCGCGAAGATCACGGTCAGCAGCGCGGCGCCTGCGGTCAGCTCCGCGGTCTCCAGCCAGCGCACCACCGCCGGACGGGGCCGCGGCGGCCCACCGCCGGATGTTTCGGGAGTGTCGGTCATCCGAGGCTCCGCTCAACGAGGACAAGGGGTATTGGCTGCTCAGGGCGGTGTGGGGCCGCCCTGACGAACGATTGTGTGAACACTAGGTTTCCGCCAAAGATGATGGCAAGCGATTGCCAAATGTTGTCATCGCACGTAGAACAGAAGCCATCATGAGTACCCCCAAACGCACGACCGTCTACGACGTCGCCCGCGAGGCCGGCGTTGCCGCCTCCACGGTCTCCCGCGCCTTCAGCAACCCCCGCCGGGTCAACGCCACTACCCGCCAACACGTCCTGGAGGTGGCCGAACGCCTCGGCTACCGCCCCAACCCACTGGCGAGCGCGCTACAGTCGGGGCACACGGCGACCCTGGCGATGCTCGTCCCCGACATCGCCAACCCCCACTTCTTCGGCACGATCCGCGGCGCGGAGCGCCGGGCCAGCGCCGCGGGCATCACCTTCATCCTCGGGTTCACCGAGGAATCGGCCGACACCGAACGCAACCAGATCGAGCGCCTGGCCCGCTCGGTGGACGGGTTCGTGCTGGCATCGAGCCGGATGCCCGAGGCCACGACCGTCGATCTCGCCAGCGAGCACAATCTCGCCCTGGTCAACCGGGAGATCGACGGGTTGCCCAGCGCCGTCATCGACAACGCTTCGGGCAGTCACCAGATCGTGGACCACCTCGCCTCCCTGGGCCACCGCTCACTGGTGTACCTGTCAGGGCCGCACCACTCGTGGCTGGCGGGGCAACGCTGGCGCGCGCTGCACGCCGGGGCGGCCCAGCGCGGCATGGGGGCACGGCGCCTGGGGCCGTTCCCGCCGCAGGTCGCCGGCGGGGGCGCGGCAGCCGACGCCGCGCTGGTCTCGGGTGCCAGCGCCATCGTCGCCCACAACGACCTCCTGGCGATCGGCATCCTGCGACGGCTGGCCGAACGCGGCGTGGACGTGCCCGGGGAGATCAGCGTGGTCGGCTATGACGACATCTTCGGCGCCGACTTCTGCGCCCCCGCGCTGACCACGCTGGCGGGCCCGCAGGAGGAGGCCGGCCGCGCCGCCGTGGAGATCCTGCTGACCAAGGGCTCCCCTACCGGTGTCCAGGACTCCCCCCGCCGCGTGGTTCTCCCCTCCCACCTGGTCATCCGCGACTCCACCGGCCCGGCGCCAGGGTGACTGCGCCCGGCGCGCCGGGAACCCGCCCGCACGCGCCGTTGCCGGCGATCGCGTGCCGCCGCCGGAGACGGGACACGGGCGGCCTCACCAGCGCCCGGAGCGCTCGCGAGAGGGGTGGCTCGCCATGGGCACCCCGGGCGAGGCGTCGCTCGGGGTGCCTACGTGCTGTTTTGGGAAGGGGGTGAGGGCCGGCGGTGGCCGAGGTGGTTTGGGCGTCGTGATCGCCGCGAGGATGCCCGCTCGGCGAGCCTCGCGGCCAGGATCGCCGAACGGGCACACCTCGCCGCAGTGACGCCTCATGACCCCGGACTCGGACACGCCGCTGCCGCTCCCCCAGAAGGCGCCTCGGAGCGCGCCTCAGGTCGAGGCGCTCGGCAGGGTCAACTCGACCGGTTCGGGGGCGGGGCCGCAGCAGCCGCCCTCGTCTTGGGCCTGCGGGGCGTCGAAGAGACCCGAGCCGCCGCACACGCCGGTCTCGGGCAGGGTCAGCTCCACGCGCCGGGCCGAGGCGTGGTCGCCGGCCAGGTGCGCGGCGATGCTGCGGACCTGCTCGAAGCCGGTGAGCGCCAGGAAGGTGGGGGCGCGGCCGTAGGACTTCATGCCGGCCAGGTAGAACCCCGGCTCGGGGTGGGACAGCTCCCGCTCGCCGTGGGGGTAGACGGTGCCGCAGGAGTGCACGTTGGGGTCGATCAGCGGCGCCAGTTCCACCGGCGCTTGCAGGGTGGCGTCCAGCCCCAGGCGCACCTCCGACAGCGGTGACAGGTCGGGACGGAAGCCGGTCAGCGCGACGATCTCCTCGACCGGGTCGAGCGTGCGGCCCTCGTCGTCGACGAGCACGAGTCCGGCCTCGCCGGCACGGACCTCGGCGGTGCGGAACCCGGTGACGACCTCGATCGCGCCGGACTCCACGGCGGCGCGGGCGCGCTCGCCCAAGGCGCCGCGCGCCGCGAGCTGGTCGGCGGCACCACCGCCGAAGGTGTCGCCAACCTCGCCGCGCCGCAGCACCCACACGGCGCGGGTGGCGGGCTCCTCCTCGGCCACCTGGGCCAGGGCGACCAGGGTCGTCAGCGCCGAGTGGCCGCGCCCCACCACGGCGGTGCGCCGCCCCGCGTAGCGCGCGCGGTCCTCATCGGCGGCCAGGTCGGGGATGCGGTAGGAGATCCGGTCGGCGACGGTGTCCTCTCCCAGCGCGGGCAGGCCGTCGCCGCCCAGCGGGTTGGGGGTGGTCCAGGTTCCCGAGGCGTCGATGACGGCACGTGCCAACAGGCGCTCGTGCGAGCCGTCGGCGTGGCGCACGACGACGGTGAAAGGCTGCTCGTCGCGGCCGGTGTCGACGACGCGGTCGCGTCCGCGCCGGCTCACCCCGGTGACCTCGGCGCCGAACCGCACCCGATCGCCCAGGGCGGCGGCCAGCGGCTCCAGGTAGGACAGCGTCCACTCGCGTCCGGTGGGGCAGACGTCGTCGGCCGGGCGCTGCCAACCGGTGGCCACGAGCAGCTTCTCCGCGGCCGGGTCCACCAGGTCGCGCCACATCGAGAACAGCCGGACGTGGCCCCACTCACGGACGGTGGCGCCCGCGGCCGTCCCCTTTTCCAGGACCACCACCGGCAACCGCCGCCGCTCCAACTGCGCTGCCGCGGCCAAGCCGGTCGGACCGGCGCCGATGACCACGACGGGAAGCTCGTCTGCCATGCCACACCCTTTCATCGATGTCTGTCGATCTAAAGCGAATCTATCGACAACCATCGATAGACGCAACCATCGACTGGGATCGATAATGGGGACATGACCCTGCCGCCACCCGCTCCCGCTCCGCCGCAGCTCGCCACGGCCGAGGCCGCCACCTACGCCTCCTGGTTCGCCTGCCTCGGCGACCCCACTCGGGTTCGCCTACTGCACGCCATCGCCACCCACGCCGGCAGCGTCAAAGTCGGCGACCTCGCCGACACGCTGGGCATCGGCCAACCCACCGTCTCCCACCACCTGCGCAAACTCGCCGAAGTCGGTTTCGTCACCCTCACCAAGCAGGGCACCGCGACGCGTGTGGCCATCAACCAGTCCTGTTGCACCGGGCTGCCCCACGCCGCCGACGCGGTGATGGGCCTGCTCACCAACCGCCCCTGCTGCCCGAGCGACCTGCCCGAGGACGTGGTGGTGCGAGCGATGCGCGCCGGGGACATGGCCGACGTGCGCCGCGTCTACGCCGAGGGAATCGCCACCGGCGACGCCACCTTCGACACTGAGGTTCCCCAGGAAGCCGTGCTGGAAGGGAAATGGCTCAGAGATCACCGCTGGGTGGCCGAGATCAATGGCGAGGTGGTGGGCTGGGCCGCGCTCACCCCCGCCTCAGAGCGTCCGGCCTACGCCGGAGTCGCCGAGACCTCGGTCTACGTCGCCGAGACCGCCCGCGGACGCGGGGTCGGCAAGGCACTACTGCACCGGCAGGTCACCGAGGCCGACACCGACGGGCTGTGGACCCTGGAGGCGTCGATCTTCCCCGAGAACAAACCCAGCCTCGCCCTGCACCACAGCGCGGGCTTTCGCACGGTGGGCGTGCGCGAGCGCATCGCCTGCCACCACGGGACCTGGCGCGACACCGTCCTACTGGAACGCCACCACGACGGCTGCGTCTGTCCGCCAGGCTGCGACTGAAACGTCGGCGGCGTCGAGGCCCACCTGCCGCGCTCCGCTGCGAAACGGGGGGCTAGCCGAGTGTAAATGCCGGTCGTCAACGGCGAGGTAACCACGACGAGAATTGTCACCAGACGATTTTCGGCAATTCTCGGCAGCCGATTCTCGGTGACGAAAACCGCCCCACCGCGCCACTCACAGCAGTCATGACGCGTAAACCGGCCCCGCGGTGTACGGGAGACCGTGGCCACAGATGGCCGCCAGCACACGATGTCCGCCATGTCGGGATTGTGGAACAGTGGCGGTATACCTCGGAAACCCCCCGAGACCAAAAACGAAAGGGTGATTCCCCCATGCGCAAGGTCGCCGTGGTCTGGCTGACCACGGTCGCGATGCTGCTGACCTCGGGCCTCAGTCTCGGCCTCGGGACAGCCAACGCGACCCCATCATGCGTGTTCACCGATTACTGGACCGTGGGCGCCGACACCGACCCGGGCAGCTCCGGTGATCCGATCCGGGACGTGCGCGCGGGCCGCCACGACTGCTTCGACCGCCTGGTCTTCGACGTCCACGGCAGTGCCGACACCGGATTCGACGTGTCGTACCAGTCGCAGGTACTGGCTCCGGGCTCGGGCACCCCAGTGCCGGTGGCCGGCGACGCCGCACTCCGAGTGATCGTGCGTTCCCCCGCCCAGGGCTACCCCGGCACCGGCACCACGGAGCCGCTAGCCACCCAGGGAGAGCACTTCTTCCCCGAAAGCGCACTCGCCGACTGGGGGGCGCTGCGCTCGGTGCGCTACGCCGGCTCGTTCGAAGGCCAGACCACCTTCGCCATCGGGGTGCGCGAAGAACTGCCGTTCCGCGCCTTCATCTGGCACGACCAAAACAGCGGTATCCACAAGGTGATCGTCGACATCGCCTACAACCAGAGCAGCATCAACTAGCTACTTCGGTGGCCGACGCCCCGCGGGGCGTCGGCCACCGCACCAGTGCTCGGCACCGCGGTGCCGAGCACTGAGGGCGCATACCAGCGATTGACCTCCTCCCCCACGGCTGAAGCCGAGGGGCCGCGCCGCTAGAAAGCCGGTCAGCCGATCACCGCGGGTCGTAGTCAAGGTTGGGACGCAGCCAGTGCTCAACCTCGGAGACGCTGACGCCCCGCCGCTTCGCATAGTCCTCGACCTGATCCTTGCCCAGTCGCCCCACCGTGAAGTACCGCGAGGCGGGGTGGGCGAACATCAGCCCGCTGACACTGGCCGCGGGGGTCATGGCGAACGACTCGGTGAGGTCCATGCCGACCTCGTCGGCGCCGAGCACGTCGAACAGTTCCCGCTTCAGGCTGTGGTCCGGACTGCCCGGGTAGCCGAAGGCGGGGCGGATGCCGCGGAACCGTTCGGCGTGCAGGTCCTCCAGGGCCGGCGCCGCATCCGGCTCGAACCAGGCACGGCGCGCCTCAAGGTGGATGTACTCGGCGAACGCCTCGGCGAGGCGGTCGGCCAGGGCCTTGACCATGATGGACTTGTAGTCGTCGTTTTGCTCTTCGAACGTGGCGGCGAGACGTTCCGCGCCGTGGATGGCCACGGCGAACCCGCCCAGGTGGTCTCCTTCCGAGCGGACGTAGTCCGAGAGGCACCGGTTGGGCTGCCCTTCGGGTTTGGCGGTCTGCTGGCGTAGCATCGGCATGCGCAGATCGGCCGCCCCCGCGGCGGGGCCGCCGAGCAGGATGTCGTCGCCCTCCGCGTGCGCGGGCCAGAAACCGTAGACGCCGTGGGCCTGGAAGTGACCATCGGCGATGATCTGGTCGAGAAGGGCGTTGCCCTCGTCGAAGAGTTCCCGGGCCGCCGGCTGTTCGAGAATCTTGGGGTACTTGCCCTTCATCTCCCAGGCCAGGAAGAAGAACTGCCAGTCGATCATCTCGCGTAGGGCGGTCAGATCGGGACGGATGACGCGGGTTCCCGTGAACTCGGGCACCGGCACCTCGTCGAAGGTGACCTCCTCGCGGTTGGCGCGGGCGGCTTCGAGCGACAGCAAGGGGCGCTGCTTGCGGTCGGCGTGCTGCTCGCGCAGGCGCTCCTGCTCGGCTTCGTTGCTCTCGACCATCTCGCCGACCCGCTCGGAGTCGAGCAGGTTGGAGACCACACCGACGACCCGGGAGGCGTCGAGCACGTGAACCGTGGGGCCGTTGTAGGCGGGGGCGATCCGTACCGCCGTGTGCTGCCGCGACGTCGTGGCGCCACCGATCAGCAGGGGCAGCTCCATCCCCCGGCGCTGCATCTCCTCGCCGACGTTGACCATCTCGTCCAGCGAGGGCGTGATCAGCCCGGACAGCCCCACCACGTCGGCGCCTTCGGAGATCGCGGTGTCGAGGATCTTCGCGGCCGGAACCATCACCCCAAGGTCGATGACCTCGTAGTTGTTGCAGCCCAGCACCACGCCCACGATGTTTTTGCCGATGTCGTGGACGTCGCCTTTGACGGTCGCCAGCACGACCTTGCCGTTGCCGCGCTGCTCCTCGCCGCCCCCGGCCTGGCGCGCCCGCTCCTTCTCGGCGTCCATGTAGGGCTCAAGGTAGGCCACGGCGCGCTTCATCACGCGGGCGCTCTTGACCACCTGCGGCAGGAACATCTTGCCGGCCCCGAACAGGTCGCCCACGGTCTTCATACCGTCCATGAGCGGCCCCTCGATCACGTCGATGGGGCGGCCCAGGCTCTGGCGGGCCTCTTCGGTGTCCTCCTCGACGAAGTCCACGATGCCGTGGACCAGCGCGTGGTCCAGCCGCTTCTCCACGGAAGCCTCACGCCAGGAAAGGTCCACCGTGCGCCGGGTGCCCCCCGTGTTCACCCCTTCGGCGAAGGTGACAAGGCGGTCGGTGGCGTCGGGGCGCCGGTCGAAGAGCACATCCTCCACGTGTTCGAGCAGATCCGCGGGGATGTCCTCGTACACGGCGAGCTGTCCGGCGTTGACGATGGCCATGTCCAGACCGGCGCGCATGGCGTGGAACAGGAAGGCCGAGTGCATCGCCTCCCGCACGACCTCGTTGCCCCGGAAGGAGAAGGACAGGTTGGAGATGCCGCCGCTGATGCGCACTCCGGGGCATCGCTCCTTGATGCGCGGCAGCGCGTCAAGGAACGCCTTGGCGTAGCCGTTGTGCTCCTCGATGCCGGTGGCGACAGCGAGCACGTTGGGGTCGAAGACGATGTCTTCAGAGGGGAAGCCGATCCGCTGGGTGAGGAGGTCGTAGGCGCGGGCGCAGATCTCCACCTTGCGGTCGGCGGTGTCGGCTTGGCCCTCCTCGTCGAAGGCCATCACGACCACCCCTGCGCCGTAGGAGAGGATCTTGCGGGCCTGGTCGAGGAATACCTCCTCGCCCTCCTTGAGGCTGATCGAGTTGACGATCCCCTTGCCCTGCACGCATTTGAGCCCGGCTTCGAGCACGCTCCAGCGCGAGCTGTCGACCATGATGGGCAGCCGCGCCGCCTCCGGCTCGGTCGCGAGCATGTTCAAAAACGTGGTCATCGCCTGCTCGCCGTCGAGCAGGTCGGCGTCCATGTTGACGTCGAGAAGGTTGGCACCCCCGCGCACCTGCTCCAGCGCGACGTCGACGGCGCTTTGATAGTCCTCGGCCTCGATCATCCGCCGGAAGCGCTTGGAGCCGGTGACGTTGGTGCGCTCACCGATCATGACGAAGCCGGTGTCGTCGTCGATCTCGAAGGGCTCGAGACCGCTGTACCGGGTGCGTTCAGGCAGCTCGGGGACGGTGCGCGGCTGGTAGTTGGCCACGGTCGAGGCGATGTGCTCGATGTGGTCGGGGGTGGTCCCGCAGCACCCGCCGACGAGGTTGACGATGCCCGATTCGGCGAACTCTCCGAGCAGCCGCGCGGTCTCCTCCGGCGTCTGGTCGTAGCCCCCGAAAGCGTTGGGCAGACCAGCGTTGGGATAGCAGGAGGTGTAGGCGTCGGAGATCCGGGAGAGCTCGGCGATGTGCGGACGGATCTCCTCGGCCCCCAGCGAGCAGTTCAAGCCCACGATCAAGGGCTCGGCGTGCGCGACGGAATTCCAGAACGCCTCGACGGTCTGGCCCGACAGAGTACGCCCGCTGAGGTCGACGATCGTCACCGAGATGCACAGCGGCAGCTCGGGGGCGACCTCCCGCGCCGCCGCGATCGCGGCCTTGGCGTTGAGCGTGTCGAAGATCGTCTCGATGAGGAGCAGGTCGACGCCGCCTTCGGCGAGGGCCTGAATCTGCTCGGCGTAAGCGTCATACACCTGGTCGAACGTCACAGCCCGCGTGGCCGGGTTTTCCACGTCGGGGGACAGGGAGAGCGTCACGTTGAGCGGGCCGATCGAACCGGCGACGAAGCGCCCCTCGAACTCGTCGGCCACCTCGCGGGCGAGTTCGGCGGCGCGCAGGTTCATCTCCCGCACCAGCGGTTCCATCTGGTAGTCCGCTTGCCCGATGCTCGTCGCGGTGAACGTGTTCGTCGTGGTGAGGTCCGCACCGGCCGCCAGGTACTGGCGGTGGATGTCGCGTACGACGTCCGGACGGGTCAGGTTCAGCAGGTCGGGGTCCCCGGTGACGTCACAGGGGTGGTCCTGGAACCGCTCGCCGCGGTAGTCCTCCGGGGTGAGGTCGGCTCCTTGGAGCATCGTTCCCCACCCGCCGTCGAGCACCGCGATGCGGTTTTCGAGAAGGCTTGCCAGGGCCTTTTTCTTGTCATCCGCCCCACGAACGGAAGGGGAATTATTCCCACCATTTCCGTTCGCTTTTGTATTTTCAGTATGGCTGTTCATTTACGAACACCTCCCTAAATAAAAACAACTTTTCCGGGAGGCGCCCTTGTTACAGAAAAACACAGGACGAGCGTGGCGGGCCTTAAGCCCGTTGCAGCGCCTCTCGTCCTGCGCCCGATAGGATACTGAGGAGCTATCAGGCTGGTCAACACTGCCCCCCTGTGATCCCCGGTCACAGCGGGATACCCATCGGTTTTCCCACCAAACCCTCACTGCCGTCGGGATTCACTGAAAGAGACCGCTGAACCCAGAAAACAGCAGGCTCCGCAATGCTTCACCCCCTATCAAAAAGTGGGCTCTGTCATAGCGATGGTATCTAATTCCCCACCTGTCACACTGAGGAGCCCCCTCCCGGCCGACCGGACTCCCGGGGCGAAGCGCCCTGTGAAAAGGCCGAGACGCACCGCGAGCGGCGCGACACCACAGCCTGCTCGCGGATATCTCTTTCACCAGATCGTTGTCTCGACGACAGGTGCCATGTGTCACCCTCGGAAGGTGCCCCGGCCTGCGGACGGCGCTTCCGCCCGGTTCCGCGATACGCGGTGTATCCGGCCTTGACGGGAAAGCGGCCCGGCCTCGCCGGGTACCCGCCGAGCAAGGCCCTGCCCCAAGAGCGAAAGGTGACCCCCGATGCGAAAGGCCGCCATTGTCTGGCTCGCCGCAGGCGCGCTGCTGTTGACGTCGTGCTCTAATGCCGACCCCCCGGGGGCGGGGGAAGGGACCGATACGGCCGGCGGCGCGGGAGGCTCGCCGTCGGCCACCGATACGCAGACTACGACGACTCCTGCCGACACCACGCCCGAGGGAAGCGGAGAAAACAGCGGTGACGACGGGAACGGAGGCAGCGGAGGTGGCGGCAGCGACGACGCCGGTTCCGCCTCGTGCCAGGTGACCGAAGGCTGGACGCTGCACCCCGATGTCAAAGACGGCAACTCCGGCGATCCTATCCGGGAGGTGCGGGCAGGCCGCCACAACTGCTTCGACCGCGTGGTCATCGAGGTCGACGGCACCGCCGAGACCGGGTTCGACGTGGCGTACCAGAGCCAGGTGCTGGCGCCGGGCTCGGGCACCCCGGTGCCGGTGGCCGGCGCCGCGGCGCTACGGGTGATCGTGCGCTCCCCCGCCCAGGGCTACCCCGGCACCGGCACCACGGAGCCGCTGGCCACCCAAGGGGAACACTTCATCCCGGAAAGCGACCTGTCCGGCTGGGGCGCGCTGCGCTCGGTGCGCAACGCCGGCTCGTTCGAAGGCCAGACCACCTTCGCTCTTGGAGCCCGCGAAGAACTGCCGTTCCGCGCCTTCAGCCACCTCGACGGCAGTGTGCGCGAGGTGGTCATCGACATCGCCCACAGCGCGAGCTGACCGGCTTGGCGGCCGGCGCCCGCTGCGGGTGCCGGCCGCCGCCGTGGTGTTTGGCGGGCCCCCAAACACCACGGGCGAATACTGGCAAATCACCGCCAAGCTATTCCCGACCATCTGTGCTCAGGACACCTAGGCGTCCTCAAACTTGGGTTTGCGCAGCAGCAGCGGCAGCAGCAATAGCGTCAGCAGGGCAAGTGCCAGGTTCACGACCAGTCCGGCGATGAAGGCTCCGGAGTAGTCGGCGACAGTCCCGCCCGTCCCGACTACGGCGAAGAAGACCAGGCCCAGAATCATCACGCCAAAGGAGTTGCCGAACTGTGTCATCGTCTCCAGAACGCCCGAGGCAGAACCGGACTCCTTCTCGGGGATGCGGTTGAGGACCGCTCCGAACAATGGGCTGACACCGAGCCCTTCGCCGAATCCGATGACGGCCAGCGCGGGAACCAGCACCCATGCGTTCATCTCTGTCCCTGTCACGAACGCAGTCATCAGCAGCGCGAGCGTGCCCGCTGCGTTGATCCCGTAGCCGAGGGTCAGCACGTGCATACCTAGGCGCGGTTGCAGTCGGGGAGCGACAAGCGAAGCAGCGACAAAGGTGACAGCCAGCGGGGTGAAGGTCAACCCGGCAGCCAGCGGAGAGTAGCCGAGCCCCTCCTGAAGCTGAAGAGTCAGGATGAAAAACAGTCCTGTATTGCCCGCGAAGAAAGCCAAGGCGAGGGTGTTGCCACCCGCGAAAGTCGGGCGCCGAAACAGCACCGGGTTGACCAGCGGGTCCCCTCCTTGTACCGCCAGACGCCGCTCCCAGAACGTGAAAGCGATGAAAGCTGGCACGAAAAGGAGCAGCATACCCAGAATCCAGGGTGGCCACCCGGCGTTTTGGCCCTCAACGAGCGGAATCGAGAGCAGCAGCAACGCGACACTGAGCAGCAGCACGCCGCGCATGTCCAAGGTTGGGCGCTGGGTGCCACGGAGAGTGGGCAGCGTCCTCGCGGCACCGATCATGGTCAGCAGGCCGATAGGTATGTTCACCAGGAAGATCAGTCGCCAGGAAAGACCGAACACGTCCCAGGATGTGAGCAGGCCGCCGAACAACTGACCGGCGATAGAAGCCAAACCGATGGTGACGCCGAACAGTGCGAAGGCGCGAGCCTGGGCCTTACCCGTGAAGGCAGTCTGTAGGATCGACAGGACCTGGGGGTAGAACAGGGCAGCGCCGACGGCCTGTAGGACGCGGAAGCCGATCAGGGTCGCGGGAGTGGGGGCGATTCCACACAGCAGTGATGCCAGTGTGAAGAGCCCGACCCCCACGAGAAAGAGTTTCTTGTACCCGTGGATGTCGCCGAGACGGCCACCGGTGATCAGCAGCAGCCCGTAGACCAGGACATAGCCGCTGATGGTGAGTTCGGCTTGGGCAAAGCTCGCGTTCAGGTCCTCACGAATGGAGGGCACAGCCACGTTGACGATGAAAGAGTCCATGATCGCGATGAAGGTGCCGACCATGGCCACCAACAGCATCCATCGCTGACGCGAATCGAGCTTACCCGTGTCGGCTGAGCGGCGGTCTTCAGCCTTGGCCTCAGACGGTGGTGCCACCGTCGTCGCCGCCGGATCGGATTCTGTCACGGCAAACCTCTCCTTTGGACAGGAAGCGTTGGGATCACCTCCACCCTCGGATGTAATGACAGAAGGAACAACGACAAATCCCGAAACGCTCGATAAGCCAAGTCAATAAGCCTGGGGGAGACACCGACGCGCAGCGAACATATTTCGCTTAGCATGAGGGAAGGCAGTGCGACGGCGCGCGGCATGCCTGGGTAGCTACATCAAAACCGACAGGGGCCAGGATGGTTCTTGAATAGGAGGCAACGCACTTCGAGATAGTGAGAAGCATCACTGTTCTCAGTTTTTTCGCATCCCTGAGGCTGTCGGATTTCTCGCGCTTCCGGAGCGTCTTCGCTCCAGAAGACATAGGCGTCCTGATCACCGTCGCAAGGGGTACGGCCAACCAGAGCGGCGTGCTCACCCTGGTGCCCCTGCTGGAGGCAGCAACTCACCGTCCGCACGTCCAGGGCTTTCGCGCACTCCGAAGGGCTGGACTTCGGCTCGTCCTGGTCACAGCATGTGATGTCGGGGAGATCGGCCCACCACATTTCCATGTCGGGAAGCTCGGCGACGAAAGCATATTCGGCTTCGGAAAGACGGATGACGGCTGTGCAATGCGACACACAGGTGGGGTCGGCACTCATTTCCGAGGTCTCCACACGGCCCTTCCCTTCTAATGCCAGGTATGCGGTGTCCTCAGTAAGGCAAGCAGCGTTTCGGAGCTCTTTGGTCTCTGTTGACTCCTGCCGCCAAGAGCCCTCAGCATCTTCCCCAAAAACGGAGAAAACGGCACAATCCAGACGCGCATATCCCACGAGAGTAACCTCCTGACAGCGGTACGTATACATACAACCTGGGCCCCTAACCTTGAACCAGCCGAACATGCGGAACAATGATGAGTCGCGACATCATCAATAAGCCTGAGCAATACATGGGGGTAAGATGCTGGATCTGCGAGAGATCGAGGCGTTTCTCGCGGTCGCTGACGAGTTGCACTTCGGTCGTGCTGCCGAGCGCTTGCAGATCTCCCAGCCACGCACTAGCCAGATCGTCAAGCTGTTAGAGCGCCGTATTGGTGCGCCATTGTTCGTCCGATCGAGCCGCCAGGTGGACTTGACCCCCCTGGGTGAACAGTTGCGAGCCGATATCGAGCCGGCCTACCATCAACTACACGAGGGGATCGATAAAGCAAAGCACGCCGCTCGCGGTATCGACGGCACGCTGCGCGTGGGGTTTCTGGGAGCCGCTGCCAACGAACTCACTCCGCAGATCTTCAGCACATTCCGGAAGCGCCATCCGGACTGTGAGATTTCGATGATCGAAACGCATTTCGCTGATCCGATCGGGCCGCTGCGGCGTGGTGAAGTTGACGTCCTGTTCACTCGCCTGCCCGTAGAGGAACCAGATCTGGTTGTCGGCCCTATCGTGGTCCGCGAGCCGCGTGTCCTCGCAGTGCCTGCCGGCCACCCCTTCAGTCGACGCAGCGAGGTGTCTCTGGAAGATCTTGCTCGCGACACCGTGTTCGCCGTGGCCTCTCCCGCACCTGGATACTGGTGGGACTTCCACGTTCCTCCAACCACGCCCAGCGGGCGGCCCATCAAGCGGGGTCCGGCTGTTGCGACTTTCCAGGAACTCCTCGCACTGATCGCGGCCGGCCAGGGCATCTCACCGGTAGCCGCGTCCGTCCCCCGCTACTACGGGCGCCCTGAGATCACTTTCATCCCGCTACCCGATGCCCCGCACACAGAGGTCGCCTTGGTATGGCGCGCCCAAGGCGAGACAGCTCGCATCACAGCGCTCGCCCAGACAACGGCTTATGTGGTGGAACGCAACGGTGGGCCTATCGGGGTCCCTTCAGAGCACGCCTGATACCGCCGCGCTGTTGCGAATGGTTACTGGCCTTTGCGGTTACGTGCGGCATCCGGCTGGTTCTGCCGCGCTAAAGCGGCTGACTGCGGCCTTTTCGACTAGGGGCCTGGCGTAGGCCGAGGCGACGTTGACGAAGCGCCTTGGCCAAGCTTCGCGCGGACGCAACAACCGCTTGACCAGTGACACCGACCCCCCAACTCTCGAAGCCTGAACTGAAGACCCTCTGAACGGCGTGCCGGCCTTGCGCCTGGTCGGGGGGCATGTGTCCCTTCGGGACACATGCCCCCCGACCAGCGGCAATGATCACCAAACCACCTAAAGTCCTTTGAGCCGGTCATAGGCGTAGGCGGCGGAGATCAACGTCATATGGTGGTGCCAGCCGGGGAAAGACCGCCCCTCGAAGTCCTGTAGCCCGAAATCCGACTGCAAGGCACGGAGATGACTCCTGCTCTCAGCGCTGATGCCGGCCAGCGGAAGTATCTTGTCAGTTTTATACTGTGTTATGTTTGTTATCCAGTACTGGGGCTCATGCTCCCTGTCACTGGGCCATAATGCGAACAAGCGGTGGAGCTGTGAAGCACGTCCCCGGAAATCACCACCGCCGGTAGGAAGCCGCACTAGAGTACTCAGTATTTGGTGAGAACCTGGTAAGGTCGGCGTGCGCTTTCCCATGGTTACACTTGGCCCTCTAAACATCTCACGGCGGACACAATCCCGCACCGTGGTTCCGCCTGTCGAAGCGACAGAGACCTTGTTTATATCGCCTCCCGGGCGCACAGGGGTCAAATGAGGGGTATCGACAACCTTCATCGATCCGTTGACCTCGACAAAAAATTCCCCACCGTCGTGAGCGAGATTACGGACGATCGGAAGCACATCCGAGGTTGTATACAGATCGGTGAGTACAGGCGCCGGAGGAACATCCCAGCGTTCAGACAGCGTACCCGCCATATCGACGATGTGTTGCCAGACAGTCTTTCCGGTCTCATCCGAGGGAATTCTGGCTCGCTTTTGCCGCTCGCTGTCTTGTAGCCAGGCATCAGACATCAGAAGGCGCCAATCCACCGGTAGCGTTCCTACCTCGGTGGCCAGGAACATCCCTATCCCGACCTGGCAGTTGATGGTTCTGCCAATCTCCGGAATAAACCTTTTCGCCACACCTACCGAGTGCCTACCTCGCTTGGGGATGATAACGTTCTTCACTACCCAGGCTTTCACCTGACTACGCTCGCTTATGTATCGCGCGAGAAGCCCTCGAACTGGAGTCCAATCCCACGGACTCTGATTGATAAACTGCTGGATGGACTGAGTCGCTGCGGACTGATCCGACTGGCATACGCACCTGGCGATATTACGAACGCTCTTCTTTCCCCTAACAGAAAGCAACCCTTTCAGGTACACCTCTGCCCAGCGCCTTTGGTCTGCACGTAAAAGTTTACCGAAAATCTCTTTGGTAAATTCATCTACCCCTTTCACGGCTGGCGTAGGATAGCCCACGGCTCTATCCGGAGCATACGTAGACATCTCGGCCCCCTGTATCTCATCCATCCCTGGACTCATGACGCATTTTGCCCGAAAGGTACTCACCTAATACAGTGCATACTTAACGTAATATATATAAATTTATTTGTAATAGTTTCGTGTCTGGCTATATGAGGAGCCCAGCAAAGCCTCCGGAGGCCGTGTCCGAAAGTGGCCATCGATGAATGTTCCAATTTTCCGCTATCTGCGGTACATCTGTTCACCAGAGGGATGACCCCATGGAAAGATCACGGAACGCACGCTGGGGAATCACTGACCAACTCGGCCGGTGGTAAGCTTCATAGACTGTCTCGTATGCAGCTTTGTGAAGCGTCAATGCCCGAAGCAGGACGGTATGTTCACGGGGATCGGTTCCTTCTACAGAGGCGTACCCCTCGCAGAAGGCACGCTGGTTACGCTGTGCCCATTCCTTTGCCTGAATCTCAACTGTCGAGCCAAAGTGGATATTCTGTTCGGGCTGGAGAAACTGATGGTGTGCGGCGTAATCGAAGGAACGCATCATTCCAGCGACGTCACGCAGTGGGGATTGCAGTGCCCGGCGCTGCTGAAGAGGGGCTGCCGGCTCCCCTTCGAAGTCGATCAGTACCCACCTATCTGGCGTCCGCACGGCCTGGCCAAGATGGAGATCGCCGTGGATCCGCTGGGCTGTTCCCCCACCCGGCAGTTCAGCGACGGCGGCGAAAACACTGCGGGTTGCCTCTTCGGTACGGGACAACGCGGGGACAACACGAAGGGCCCGATCGAATTGCGCACTCATCTCAGCAGAGAGACGGCGCATGTCTTCCCGGGTAAGGCTGCGGTGACCGAGCGCCTCGACGAGTTGGGCATGTACCTCGGCCACCGCGACCCCGAGCCGCCATGACTCCGAGGCGAAATCCCCGCCCGCAGCCGCCGGCGACCAGCCGTTAGCTAGCAGGTCCCGGACGCTGGCGAGAGCCATTCGCCACCCATCCGCAGCGGCCGGCAGGAATTCCTGGAGCATGGCGTAAGTGGTCGCCTCGCCTTGCAGATGGCCCGTCATGCTGCCTAGCACACGCGGCACCCGGAGACTTCCGACACGTGTGAGGGATTCCTGCAACTCCACGTCAGGATTGATACCGCTGCGCAACCGACGAAAGACCTTCAGCAGCAGCCGCTCGTCGACGACCACAGAGCTGTTGCTCTGCTCGCCGCCCAGCATCCTACTGACGACCGAAGCGGAATCCGTGGCGTCGGGCAACGGCTCCTGTTCGGCGTCGTCTGTGACGCGCCGCACCAGGGCAGCAACCAACTCATGGTCGCTCAGAGCGTCGTAGAGGATGGCCCCGTTCAGCCCAGCGATGACCGCGGGTTCCAGCTCCCTGGGCACCGCAGTGCGGATGCCGATGGGAACCTGGTAATACTCGCGTTCGCCACCGTCAACGAAATCTACGCGCACGACAAGAAGCAAGCCAACAGGGCCCTCCTCTAGCGAATGATCGGCTATGAGGCTCTGCTGTGCGACGGTGACCCCTGATACAGCCCGCCCTTTGCTAGCGAACCAGCGCTGCCACGGTAGCCACATGGCCAGGGCGGTCTCCAGCCGGGGAGGCAAGAGGGCGGAAACTGATGTCGACGTCATGACCGTCCCTCCTCGGGGTGTACCGCGATCCAATAGAAGCCGTGACCGGGAAGGGTCAGCCGGTAAGGCTGCTGTTCCTGCTCAACTGACGGGAACGGGACGCCGCCCGTAAGCTCGATGAGGGCGTCCTCTGGCCGGGCCGGGATTCGTACGTCTACGGGCTGCGGAAAACGGGAGAAGTTGTGTACGCAGACAACGGTGTCTCTGGCGCCGGTCACGTCAGTGTGGCGGCGGACGTAGGCCAGCACGCTCGGGTTGGATGCCTCTAGCTCCCGGAAGTCGCCGGTGCCGAACGCCGGGTGGCGTTTGCGGATCTGGATCATCTTGCGCATCCAGTTCAGCAACGAGCCGGGGTTGTCGCGTTGGGCTTCGACGTTGAGGGCCTGGTAGCCGTAGATGGGGTCCATGACCAGCGGTAGATA
>NZ_BAABDD010000022.1:0-76299 GCF_039539445.1 Salinactinospora qingdaonensis | reverse complement strand
AGGTCACCGTGTTTATCGCGCACCTCGGCCACGGACGTGGTGCGGGAAAAGACAACCGGGTAGGGGTCGATCCCCGCCTCACGCAGGCGGTCCAGCTTCTCGCGGCGGACCCGCACCTGCTCGGGCAGCTCGTCGTAGGAATCGTCCAGCACGTCACTCACGAGCCCGATCCTATCGGCCCTACCCGGGTGCCCAGGCGGTCAAGCGCTCACCGGCCACATCTCACACTCCGGTCGAGCAGCCGGGGCGGCTCAACCGGTATTTCGTTCAAATACCATCCGCAGCCCGATGAGGGTGAGCCATGGCTGGTGCACGTCCACCGTCTCGCACTCGTCGACGACCGTGCCGGCCAGCCCGCCGGTCGCCACGACGGTGACATCGTCGACGTCGTTGGTCAGCTCTTGAGCCATACGGTCGACGATGCCGTCGGCCTGACCGGCGAAACCGTAGATGATGCCCGAGCGCAGCGCCTCGGCGGTGTTCTTTGCGATGACCGCGCGCGGCCGGACAATCTCGACCATGTGCAGTTGAGCACCCCGACGAGACAGCGCCTCGACCGAAATGTCGATCCCCGGCGCAATGGCGCCCCCAACGTACTCGCCTTTGACGCTGACAGCGTCGAAGGTGGTGGCGGTGCCGAAGTCCACGACGACGCACGGGCCGCCGTAGAGTTGCACGGCGGCCAGCGCGTTGACGATGCGGTCGCTGCCGACCTCCTTGGGGTTGTCCATACGGATCGGGACCCCGGTCTTGACGCCGGGCTCCACGATGACCGCGGCGATCCCGCCGTAGTGACGGCGAAACATCACCCGCATCTCGTGCTGCACCGAGGGCACGCTGCAACACATCGAGATGCCGTCGATGTCTTCAGGGTTGGCTACCCCGCTACCGCTGATGAGCCCTTGGAGTACGACGGACCACTCGTCGGCCGTGCGGTGGGCGTCGGTGGCGACGCGCCAGTGCTCCAACAACTCTTCGCCGTCGAAGAGGCCAAAGACCGTATGAGAGTTACCGACATCGATCGCGAGGAGCATCCAAGCCTCATCCATCGTGGTTGGGGGTCAGGAAACGCCCCGTAAGTCCAGGGCGATGTCCAGGGCCGGGCTGGAGTGAGTCAGCGCGCCAACGGCAAGATAATCCACACCGGTAGCAGCCACCTGCGAAGCGACGGAAAGCGTTAACCCGCCGCTCGACTCCAGCCGAGCGCGGCCATTGACGAGCCGCACGGCTTCGGACAGCTCCTCGACGCTGAAGTTATCCAACAGGAGTTCCTCCGCACCCGCTTTGAGCGCCGGCTCGATCTGCTCGACCCGGTCGACCTCGACTTCTAAGGGGACGTGGGGGAACGCCTCACGAACCGCTTGGACCGCCTCGGCCACGCCACCAGCCGCAACCACGTGATTGTCCTTGATGAGCGCGGCGTCCGCCAAGCCGAAACGGTGATTGACCCCACCGCCGCAGCGCACGGCGTACTTCTCCAGTGCCCGCAACCCGGCGTGAGTCTTGCGGCTGTCGCGGACCATAGCGCCGGTCCCCGCGACGGCGCGCACCCAGTGCCGGGTCGCGGTGGCGATACCGGAGAGGTGGGTGAGCAGGTTCAACGCGGTGCGTTCGGCGGTGAGCAGATCGCGGGTGCGCGCCGTGACGGTCATGAGAACGTCGCCGCGGCGGACTTCGTCGCCGTCGGCGACGTGGCGCTCCAACGCCATAATCCCCTCTGTCACCGTCCAAAAAACCAGCTCGGCCCAGGGAAGCCCGCAGCTCACCCCGTCGGCACGGGCCACCACGTCGGCCGTGCGCAACTGGGTGGCGGGAACCGTGGCGACTGTGGTGACATCCACACCGTCTTCACCGGGGCTCAGATCCTCTCGCAGAGCGGCGTTGACGAGCTCGACGGCGTGAGTGGCCCCCGGTGACCAGCCGGAAGCGCGCATGGTCGCCTCAAGTTCGGTCGCCAGTGCCTCATAGGGCCACGGCCGAGGACGCGGACGCGGCGTTTGCGAGCCGTCGAGCCGCACCCCGAGATTCTCGGCCCGACCGTAGCTGCCGGGGGTGCCTTGGGCGGGCAGCTCGCGCACGCGCCGCAGCGCGGCCGTGGTCAGCACCGTGGCCACCGTCAGCAGATTGGTGGCCTCCCATGCGGCGATCCCCGGCCGAACTTCGGCGTTCTCCGGGGCGCGGGCCAAGGCGGTCAGCTCGGCCAGCGTCTCCGAAAGCCGCTCCTCATCGCGGACCACCCCCACGTGCTGGGACATGACGGTCCGAATACGGGCGACGCTGTCGGGCCGGACCAGGCCCCTCGACCGCTGCGGCTCCTCGTCCACTACGACCGGTTCACCTCGGCGCGCCGCGACGAGGTGCTCGGCGGCTCTGCGGGCGAACACGACGCTTTCCAGCAGGGAGTTCGAGGCCAGCCGGTTGGCGCCATGCACCCCGGTGCAGGCGACCTCACCCACAGCGTAGAGCGCCTCGACGTCAGTGGCTCCGTTCAGGTCGGTGCGCAGCCCGCCGGAAGCGTAGTGGGCGGCGGGAGCGACCGGGATCAACTGGGTCACCGGGTCGATGCCGTGGGCGCGGCAGGAGGCCAGGATGGTGGGGAAGCGGCGCTGCCAGGTCTGCGCGCCGAAATGGCGGGCGTCGAGGAATACGTGGTCGGTGCCGCTGTCGGCCATGGCCTGGGCGATCCCGCGAGCCACGACGTCGCGCGGGGCCAGGTCGGCGAGTTCGTGGTGGTTGCGCATGAAACGCCGTCCCTCGGCGTCGACGAGGAAGGCCCCTTCGCCGCGCACAGCCTCGGAGATGAGGGGCTGCTGGCCGCGGGCGTCGGCGCCCAGCCAAAGCACCGTGGGATGGAACTGTACGAACTCCAGATCCTGGACCTCTGCTCCGGCGCGCAGGCCCAACGCGACCCCGTCTCCGGTCGAAACCTCGGGGTTGGTGGTGGCGGCGAAGACCTGGCCGATGCCTCCTGTGGCGAGCACGACAGCACCGGCACGGACAGCGCCGACACCGTCGCGCTCTCCTTCGCCCATCACGTGCACGGTGACGCCACGCGCGACCGGGACCTCACGCTCACCGGCTCCGTCGGAGACGACGCGGCGTCCGAGCAGCAGATCGGGGACGAATGCGTGCTCGATGATCTCGATGCGCGGCTCGGCCCGCACCGCGGCGATGAGGGCGCGTCCGATCTCGGCACCGGTGGCGTCGCCGCCGGCGTGGGCGATCCGGTTTGCGCGGTGCCCGCCCTCGCGGGTGAGTGCCAACTCGCCGGCGGCGGTGCGATCGAAGGCGGTCCCGCTGTCGATGAGCCAGCGCAGCGCTTCCGGGCCTTCCGTGACGAGGGTGCGCACTGCCGCTGTCGAGCACAGTTCGCGTCCAGCGGTCACCGTGTCGACCATGTGGGCCACCGGTGCGTCGGCGGGGTCGACGGCGGCGGCGATGCCGCCTTGGGCCCAGCGGGTGGAACCTGCGGAGAGCACATCCTTGGTGACCAGCACGACCCGCCCCTCCGCAGTGCACTGGAGGTAGCGCAGCGCAGTACTGAGCCCGGCGATCCCCGACCCCACGATGACCACGTCGGCCTCGACCGTCCAGCCCGGTTCCGGGGAGGTCAGTCGCGACGGTAAATCGGCAAAAGCCGCATTGGTCCCACTGGTTGCACTCACCGTTATAGCTCCTTTTACGGATATTTAAGGCGAATTACAAGGTGAGCGGAACGTTATCAATGAGGCGGGTGTCCCCTACCCAGGCGGCTACCGCGAGAACGGCCTCACCTCGGTAGTCGCTGGAGACCTCGGTGAAGGTCTCGGGGTCGACCAAGGCGAGGTAGTCGACAACGACCGGCGGGCTGGCCTCGGCTGCCTCGTCGAGGACGGCGCGCGCCGCGCTGCGGATACCGATGGGGCCGGTCACGGAAGCGTCGGCACCGGCGAGCAAGGCACGCGAGAGCGCGAGCGCGTTATGGCGCTCCTGGGGGCTGAGATAAACATTACGGCTGGAGGTGGCCAATCCGTCCTCTTCGCGCACGGTCGGTGCCGCGAGGATGGTGATGGGCATGTTCAGGTCGCGCACCATGCGCCGGATGACGGCGAGCTGTTGGGCGTCCTTTTGCCCGAAGACCGCCATGTCCGGCTGCACCATGTGGAACAGCTTGGCGACCACGGTGAGAACGCCCTCGAAGAACCCGGGCCGGAACTCGCCTTCGAGGACGCGCCCCATCGCCCCGGAGTCGACCCGCACGATCTGCTCGCCGGGGTACACGGCCTCAACGCTGGGCGCGTAGACGACATCGACCCCTTCCTCTGCGCAGACCTCCAGATCGGCCGCAAAGTCACGCGGGTAGCGGTCGTAGTCCTCGCCGGGGCTGAACTGGAGCGGGTTGACGAAGATACTCACCACGACTGTGGCCGAACCGTGTGCCGCCGTGGGGGCGGCCCTGTCGCGCTTTTCCCGTGCGAGGGAGATCAGCCGACGGTGGCCAGAGTGCAGGGCCCCCATGGTGGGCACGAGGACGACTTCGCCCAAGGAGGGGCGCATCGCGGCCAGCTCCTCGGGGGTGCGGACCACGGTCGGGGCCGCTGAACGCGACGGTGCGGAGGATGATGGTTCGGTCATGCCGGTCTTTCAGCGGATCGGGGGCAGGGATCACGCCTGGAGCACGTCTAACAGACGTTCGGCGTCATGAGGCTTCAGCAGTCCCGCGGCCAGCGCCCGCACCGCTGTCAGGCGGGCTAGCGCCGTGTAGCCGGCGGCGCTCTCAGGCGCGTGCGTGCGCAACTCAGCGATGTGCTCGGCCACGGTTTCGGCATCGCCGCGCAGCACGGGGCCGCTGAGGCCGTTGATGCCCAGGCGCAGCGCGTTGTCGAGTGCGGCGCTGAGCAGCGGGCCGAGCATCCGCTCGGGCTGCTCGACTCCCGCGCTGGCCAGCAGCGACGCGCTTTCCGAGACCAGGGTGACCAGGTGGTTGGCTCCTCCGGCCAAGGCGGCGTGGTAGAGCGAGCGGTGCTCTTCAGCGATCCAGATCGGCTCGGCTCCCATCTCCACTACCAGGGCCTCAGCGATCGGGCGCAGCGATTCGGGGGCGGTGACGCCGAACGTGCAGTTGGCCAGGCGCGTCGCGTCCTCGGCCCTGCCGGTGAACGTCATGACCGGGTGGAGAGCGAGAGGGAGGGCGCCAGCGGTCGTCGCGGGCGCGAGAACCCCATAGCCGTGCCGGCCGCTGGTGTGGGCGATGAGTTTGCCGCTGACGGCGGCGCCGGTATCGACGAGGCCACGCATGAGGGGAGCCAGAGCGTCGTCGGGGACCGTGGCCAAGACCAGGTCGGCGGCAGCGACGACCTCCGCCGGAGTGGCCACGCGGGCGCCGGGCAGCCGTTCGGTGGCGCGAGCGCGGGAAGCGTCGGAGACCGCGGCGACCGCGACCACGGAGTGCCCCGCACGCTCCAGCGCCGCTCCGAGCACCGAGCCGACCCGGCCCGGCCCGATGACACCGATCGCCAGCCGAGCGGGACGCTGCCGTGTCGCTTCCGCCAGATCCATGGTTCCTCGTTCCAGTCCTCTCCGGTACCGGACGTCCTGCGCACAGCCTACTTCCCGCCCCTCCCGACCTTAGGGCGGCATCGGCGTGCCTGCCGTCGGCACCGGCGAGGCTGAACGCCCGGGCATACTACACATACAAAGGCGCCAGTCCCTGATGATGGGACCGGCGCCGAATTTTCGGTATGCCCGGGAGCTCTCTCCCGGTTGTCACCGCGTGATGGCTACTGTTGACTTCCTCCCCACGGCTAAAGCCGGGGATTCCGACCAGCGAGAGGGCCGGTCGGTGCGGTACTTTTTCGCGGGTTCCCGCTTCACAGACCACCCCACGGCGAGGTCTGCACAGGCTGATACGGCGTGCCCTGCCGCGTAATGCCGCTTGGTTATCGCGACACGCTAGCTTTAGCGAACGCAGGTTCGAAAACAAAACCTCGGAAGCGGCTGCCCCCAGGACTGAAGTCGGGGGCCTGCACCGCTAGGAACCGATCAGACCGTAGTTGTTGATTTGGCAACCACCCTCGGCGGTGCCCTGCACAGCGGCGGCGTTGCCGCAGCCGTACTGGCCGATCGAGGATTCGACCTTGTTCTTGATGTCGGCTTCGATGTAGTCGATGTCGCTGGAGGCGTTGACGGGGGAGGAGGCAAGGAGGACACCGATACCAGCGAGGACACCAGCGGCCAGGGTCTTCTTCAGCACTGCAACTCTCCTTTGCCAATCGGCCGACAAGCCGACCGGTCTCGGTTTGCACCTTCCTGAGCACGCACCGCGCTCACCTTTGATGCAGCCACAAAACTGTCGGGCTGTATAGGGACACTACCTCGACATACAACTAAGCGTAGTTAGTTATACACTTTCAGTTGTTTAGAAAGTCATGATTTAACGAGCCGTTTCCCGCGCAAGCCAGCCGCTCAAGTGACATGCATCACACATGCACGTAGCGTTCTGAGCTATCCGATTAAGGGATTTTCATCTTGGCACAACGAGGAGGCCATGCCAGAGCAGCAGGTGAGGGCCGCGTGAGCGTACTCCGCCTCGCCGGGCCGCCGCTGCGCTCCGGCAGCGGCGGCCACGCAAAAGCCGGCGCCGGCCCTTACGGACCGGCGCCGGTTAGCGATCACCCAAGAGACACCCAGGAAACGGGCTCCGTACGGCGAGGGCCGAGCTTTAGTAGTGCCCGTGGTTCTTCTCGACGGTGAGGGCGGCGGTGTCGTGGCAGAACGCGCCGGCGACGCCGATGACGGAGACGGCGTTGCCGCAGGCGTTGACCGGGATGTTCGCGTCGGCGCCGATCTGGTTGCCGCCCAGGATGGAGCCGTTGCCCGAGGTGAGGGTGTCACCCGCGGCGAAGGCCGGGGCCCCGGTCATCAGGACACCGGAAGCGGCGGCAGCGACGATGGCACCCGTGGCAAAGGTCTTCTTCAGCACTACGAAAATCCCCTCATCAGGGCCGGATGACAGTTAACAGCCGACCCCTTATTGACAATCAGTACTTGCTCGGGCACTGGCTGTGCCCGCACCCACTATCTAGCCATATCGACACCAGGTTTCGCCAAGTGATTGGAAAAGTCAGCAACGCAGAGAGAGCGGACAGACGCCCTGAGTTGCTACCCATGTCGTGATTTGCGACCGCAAATCCTCGACTGTCGATGTACTTCATGTGGCTGATATCACATTGATAGTGATGTTTCCGCTCCCGTGTCGAAGCGCAGTCGTCCCTTGTTGCTCACCGGCCTCTCGCTGCACAGGGGGCGAGGAGGGGGCTCAGGAGAGCAACGGGAGCTGTGCCGGCCCCTGGGGCCACGAGGAGCCGCGCCCACAGCTCCAAGGCAGCCGAGAAGGGGCGAGAGTCCGGCTGCCCTGCCTCGGCAAAGCGGCGGCAGAGCCGTTCCCGTACCTCCGGCGTGCGAGACCGGCGGTGGCGACGATCAGACCAAGGACCAGTGCCCCGTTCCCCTTCGGGGCCTGCACCACTTGCAACCGTCGACGGGACGGAAGTGAGCGGCCACCGCGCCCTCCCCGCGCACGCGCAGGGAAGCGCGACGGCGCCGGCATGCACGTAGGGTCTGTGGAACGGTGTGGGGCGGGGCTGAGGGGGCTCGTGGTGCTTCCCCTCTCTCTCGTACCTTGATCACTGCGCGATCTCGGTAGCCGGGGGCTGTGTGTGGGGTGGAGCGGGAGCGACGTCGATACCGACGGCGCCGCACCAGGTCGCAACGGGTGGGCTGTGCCCGGAGCGGATGTCGCAACGGGTGGGCTGTGCCCGGAGCGGATGCCGCAACGGGTGGGCTGTGCCCGGAGCGGATGCCGCAACGGGTGGGGGCCTGGGGCGGGTGTCGCATCCCAACGCTCTCCCCGGGGAGGGCACCGCGCCTCGCTGTGTTCCGCGCTGTAGCGACACCCCGCGTGATAGCGACATTCCGACGCACAGCGGCGTCCCGCGCTATAGCGAGCTTCTCCTTCACCCCGGTGGGTCGCCTGCGTCGTTTGAGATCGCCTCAGCCACCGCACCCCTTTGAGGCTGCCGAGATCGCACAGCGATCGAGGTCTGAACGCCTCCCGCCCCCACACCCGACGTGATCCCCTAGAAACACCCCGCAGGCCCCCGACACGTCAGCAACCGGCGCTTATGGGCGCACAGCGGGCCGCCTGATCCACACTGGCCCCCTGGCGTGGGCACCAACCCTCCGCCGGCGGTGTCTCAGGGGCGGCCGGCGGTGCCGTCGCCGCTCGTGTCGCTTCGGGTCGCCCAGCGCTCCGGGCCCGCCGTGGTCGAACGGGCTCGATGGCCGCGCCGCACGATCGTGTCGAGAACGTGCCGGGCGTCGACGAGCCCGCGCCATACGGCCCTAGCCCGCACCGGACCCGGCGGTGTGGCGGCCTCGACCGTGGCACTGCCGCTGCGCCGCGCCCATGGGCCTGCGGTCATGCGTACGGCCTGCACGCGGGCGTAGGGGACGATCGAGATCACCCGGCAGACCAGACCGTGCTCGGTCACCACGAGATGATCGTCCATCCCTAGGGCCTCGTGTCGCCATGGCAGGCCGGCTCGCTGGTGGCCGCGCCGCGGCACGTTCTCCGCGTCAGTCCCGGGGAACAACTCGCGCACCAGCGCGAAGGCCAGGTGGCGCGGCACCACGGGCAGCAGCGTCGAGGAGTCCATCTGGCGCTCCCCCACATAGCCCGCGACGTTGGCCTCGACCCGGACCACCCCGAGCAGCCGCCACAGCAACGGCTGCACAATCCGCACAGCCTGTACCCGCCCCGGCGGAACCGTCTGCATACGCGCCTGGAATGCGCCATAACGCAGCCGCAGCCCGTCAGGCGACAGCGAGGCGAAAAAACCGGTGTAACGCAGCAGTGGACCGAGGAAGCCCCGCAGCAACCCCAAGAGCAGGGGCACGGCGCCGCCGAGGACCCCGAACTCCATGAACGCGGTGCCGGCGGCGACCAACAGCAGGAACGCCAGCAAAGCGAGCTGGACCGGAATCCGAAACGCCAACGCCCCCAGCAGCAGGCCAAACGGCAACCGGTAGAACCGCTGCTCGGGGGCTTCGGGCGTCACGCCCGACAAGCCGGCCGCGTGGGCGAGGACGCTGGCGCGCAACTGCTCGGCGACCGCACGGCTGAGGAGCCGAAGTCGGATCTCGCCCCGGTCCCCCCCGGCCAACTCCAGGCGCACTTCGGCGAGCCCCATCATCTGGGCCAGCAGCGGCCGGACGACGTCGACCGCTTGGAGCCGGCTCAACGGGATCTCCCGGGACGTCTGCCTCATCACCCCCGAATGGAGGATGAGGTGGTCGCCGTGCAACTGGAAGGTGAAGTGCCACCACCAGACGACTCCGAAAGCGGCGGCGCCGACCCCCACCATCAGGGTCAGCAGAATCACCCACCCCAGCCCCAGCGGGACGAGGGCCAGTCCGGGCATGGCAAGGAAGACCAGTGCGACGATGACGGCACGAAACGCCATCGTGGCCCCGTGCAGTCGGTGTTGGCCCTGGGTGACGTCGACGGAGGGCCGCGGCGGCACCGGCGGCGGCAGACTGGCTCCTCCGGTGTGGGGACGCTGCCCGGCGGGCTGGCGCGGGGGCGGCTGAGGTGTTTCGGGCGGCAGGAACCGAAGCGCGTCGCGGCTATCGGGCGGGCCACCGGCGGGAGCGGCTGAGGCTTCGCCGCGAGGAGCAGCCCCCGCGTTGCGCGACGGATCAGTGGCACCGGAGGGGTGGCGCCACCACGGGTCCCGTTCAAAGCGCGAGTCGCCCTCTCCGAGGCCCCCCTGGTGGCCGGGCGGGGGCGCGAAGTCCGGGAACGCGCGCCGGCGCCGGTGGGGCGCTTCGTCCCCGAGCGGCTCGTCACCGTCGGGCTGCCGCTGTGGTGCCGCCGGCTCGGCCTCGCGCCACAACGGTGAGCCCGGACCGCGCTCGCGCGCGTGCCGGCCCCCCTCGGCGCCTTCCCCGGGCGCGTCGTCCTGCCCACCGTGCTCGTGGGAGCGTTCCTCGCGGTGCGAGGAAGCCGGGGACTGGCTGTGGGCGGGCTCGGGATCGGAATGCGCTGCGTCCCCGTCAGGACGGCGGTGCGAGGCCATCGGTTGCGGGGGGCGAGCTCTCCGCTGTGGCCGTACCCCGGTTCCGCGGTGCGGGGTGTCGGGATGCCGGCCCTCGGCTGCGACCGGTGCTCTCTCGGCCGCGCGGCGCAGGTCGGCGAAGGACCACTCCAGCATCGGGTCGCGGACCATGGGCGCGACGCCGTGGTGGGGATCGGTAGGAGCGGTGACCTCGCGCAGTGGCCGAAACAGGCCACTGTTTCCCCCGGAGCCGACAGCGCAGGAGTCGGCGGGGGGCTCGCTTGGGTTCCGGCGATGCGAAGAGTCGACGGGGTCGACTGCCGGATCGGTGGTCTTGGGTGGTGTTCCGGCAACAGGTGCGCCGAACCAGTAGGCCATCTGGCGCCTTCTTCGCCGCTGTGGCGCGGCGCCCTCGGCGCTGCACGCGCGGTCCCGGTCGGCTCCGGGCGATCCCCCAGTCGTCATCGGCCCCCCATGCGCGTCATCGGCGGCATTCCCGCCTCACAACCCGGTCGAAAAGGTTTCACTGCGCGCGGCCAGCCGGTCGCGTAGCGCGATGGCGTCGTCGAAACGCAACCCGGAGATCCTGGCGTCAGCGATCGTGGCCGCGGTGCGCACGCGCACGGTCGCGATTCCCAACAGTTGCTCCAGGACATTGGAGGTGACGTCGACGAGCTGCATCCGCCCATAGGGGATGACGACCAACTGGCGCACCACCACACCCGAGGTGATGTAGAAGTCGGCCCTGCCCTCGGCATAGCCCCACGAACGCTGCACACGGCGAGCCGCGTACCATCCGGCGGCGAGCAGGATGACGGCCGCCAGAGCCCACAGGACGGCCGAAACCGGCCCCGACCACAGCAGCGCCGCGCCGGCTCCCACGATCCCCAACGGCAGCACGGTGGCAGCCAGGAGGATTCTGCGGTACCACGCCAGCACCGAGTCGACACGGCACCACGTGGCCCCGGCGGGGGCAGCGAATGCGACCTCCACCGCCGACGCCTCACTGTCGGCCGGATCGGGCGCGTTCGCCGGCTCGGCATCCCCGACCGGTTCGTCATGCGCGGCGAAATCCACGATTCCAGTCAATCATCCCTAAGCCGATAAGACGTATCACTACGACACGAAAAGATCACGTGCCGCTCCCATCACAGGGCAGCACATACCACAGTCCCCGATATGGGGCACTGACAGCGCCCACGGCCGGCGGTTCTCAGGCCATGGCGCCACCGGCGCGGACAGCGCCCGCTCAGGACCCGCCACGGTCGCGGACGGTGACGACAGCGTGGGGGAGGCAGGTGCCCTCACCTCTGCTGTGGATCGGCCGATCGCGACTGCTCCTGCTCGTCGGGGGGCACCCGGCAGGCGTGCTCCAAGAACAGCGCCGCCGCCAAGAGTAGCCCGCCGGCGAGGAGCATGCCCGTGGCGGTGAGCGCGTCAGCGCGGGGAGCGGGGATGGTGAGCATACCTACCAGCGACAGGGCCATCCCTGCGAAAACACCGATGACCATCGCCGCGAACAGCGCGCTCGCCTTGGCCAACGCCAGGAGCCGCGCGGCGTTGAGCGGTTCGATGGGCTCGGTTCCCGGTACCCGCCGGATACGGCGGCGGGTGTGGTAGGCCGTGATGCCCTCCGCCAAAGCGAGCAGGACGATCGTGGGGATGGCGGTCCAGGGCAGGATCGGCAGTTGGGTGTAGAGGGACTCGATGAGCGCGTAGGCGAGGGCGCCGCTGACGATCACGATCGCCAGCAGCAGCCGCCAGCTCGTGGGGCGCAGCCGCCCTGAAGGGGGCTCGTCACCGGGGCTCGGAGTGTTGTGAGTCATCGTAGCTACTGCGGCACCTGGAGAGTGAGATCGTCGCGACGCTGCAACTCCTGGGCGGCCACGGAACGCAGCAGGTCACGAACGGCACCGTGGCCGACGATCTCGGCTGTGGGGTCGATGTCGGCCCAGGGGCGCAGCACGAACGCGCGCTCGTGGGCGCGGGGGTGCGGGAGCGTCAGGTCGGGGTCGGAACGGGTTTCCGTTCCGAGGGAAATGATGTCGACGTCGAGGGCGCGTGGCCCCCACCGCACCTCACGGACGCGGTGGAAGGCGTCCTCGACGTTTTGTGCCCGCTCCAGGAGCGTTTC
Source organism: Salinactinospora qingdaonensis (assembly GCF_039539445.1). Classification (NCBI taxonomy): domain Bacteria; kingdom Bacillati; phylum Actinomycetota; class Actinomycetes; order Streptosporangiales; family Nocardiopsidaceae; genus Salinactinospora; species Salinactinospora qingdaonensis. Next base: position 64,068 of record NZ_BAABDD010000022.1, on the reverse strand, counting down.
CGGCGTCAGGACCGTGTCGGCCACAACGATGACGTTGAGGAAAGGGTCCTGTTTGGGGCCACCGATGGGCTCGGTCTCGTAGACGGGTGACAGCGCCACCAACCGCAGGCCCCATGCGTCGAACAGCGCATCGACGCCGCCCTGTAGGTTCTCCAACCGCTCGCCAAGGTTACTGCCAAGCGACAGGACCACTCTTCGCGCCTCGCTCCAGTCCTTCATGGGCGCCTCCGTTGGATCGTGACGGTCACGTCGTCGAAGGGGTGCGGGATCGGGGCTTGGGGCTTGTGTACGGTCACCTCGACCTCCCGCACGAAAGGATCGTCCAAGCAGACCGTAGCGATTCGGTCTGCGAGGGTCTCGATGAGGTCCACTCGGGCCCCCTCGATCACAGCGATGAGCTGATCGCTGAGGATTCCGTAGTCCACGGTGCGGCGCACGTCATCGGTGCGGGCCGCCGCGCGGGTGTCGAAGCTGAGAACGACGTCGACCACGAATTCCTGGCCTTCTTGGCGCTCGTGGTCGAATACCCCGTGGAACCCGTAGCCACGCAAACCGTGGAGCGCGATCCGGTCATAGGGCTTTCGGTGGCGTCGGCCAAACAGCACGCCTCAACGCTCCTCCTCGTCGAGCAGCACGGGTGAGGCATGGTGCGACCACAGGCGCCAGCCCTGCTCGGTGCTGATGAACAGGTTCGTGGTGACAACCTGACCGTTGGCGATGAAGCCGGGGGTGTCCTCGTCGGCGGTGAGCACATTCTCCTCGCAGGTGACCATGGCGACCTCTGTACCGACTCCGATATGGGTCTCGGTGAGGACGTACTGGATGTAGGGAACATTGGCCATAACCAGCGACCAGGCCCGCATGATCTCGGCTCGCCCACGCAGCAGCGGCCACCCCGGGTTGACGCACACGAGGTCGGGAGCCTGGTCCTCCCGGGCCCACACGCGCTGCATCAGGTCGATGTCACCGTTCTCGATGGCTTGGTAGAACTCGGCGTTGGCCTCGGCCACCCGCTCCATGATCTCGTGGTACGACCTCACGAGGCGCCTCGACCAATGGGATCGGCTCGGCCGTCGGTGAGAGCCGCGCCTCCGCTGCCCCAGGCCAGCGCGACGCGCACGGCGTCAGCGTTGGGACGGACATCGTGGACGCGCACACACCAGGCGCCGCGTTCGGCGGCCAGGGCACTGATCGCGACTGTGGCGTCGTCGCAGTCGGTGAAGGGACGCTGCTCGCCGTAGGGATCGGTGAGCAAGCGGCCGATGAAACGCTTGCGGGAGGCGGCGACCAGCAGCGGCCGGCCTAACCCGAGGAACTCGTCGAGATGGGCGAGTAACTCCCAGTTGTGGCCACGCTCAGGGCTTTTGGCGAACCCCAGCCCCGGGTCGAGCACAATCTGCTCGGGGGCCACCCCCTCGTCGATCATGCTGGCCATCCGCTGGCGCAGCTCGTCACGGACCTCGGCGGTGACGTCGGCGTAGACGGCGCGGCGGTACATGTCGTGGCTGTGGCCGCGCCAATGCATGAGGACGTAGGCGACGCCGCTTTTCGCGACCAGTCGCGCCATAGCTGAGTCGGTGAGCCCCCCGCTGACGTCGTTGACCATGCGCGCGCCGGCCTCGACGGCGAAGGCGGCGACCTCGGCGCGCATGGTGTCGACACTGACGACCACCCCTTGGCGGGCAAGTTCCCGCACCACCGGGCCGACACGGCGCAGTTCCTCGTCCGCAGAGACCCGCTGCGCGCCGGGGCGGGTGGACTCGCCGCCGACGTCGACGATGTCGGCGCCCTCCTCCGCCAGGCGAACCCCCTGCTCGATGGCTCGTTTGCTGTCGAACCAGGCGCCGCCGTCGGAAAAGGAGTCGGGGGTGACGTTGACGACTCCCATGACGAGACAGCGTCCCGGAGCCGGGAGGCCAGGCGGGGCAGTGGGACGAGGACTCATACGAATCACCCTATGAGACAGCCGGCGGGGCAGCACGCTGTGGTTGTCGCGCGTTGTGGCGAGCTCATCTGCCGCCAAGAATGAGGCTCATGGCTTCGGAACGTGTACGGTCACGGTTGCGGAAATCCCCGCGCACGGCTGAAGTGACCGTCTTGGCGCCGGGCTTGCGCACGCCACGCATCGTCATGCACAAGTGTTCGGCCTCGATGACGACGATGACCCCGCGCGGTTGCAGGGAGCTCATAAGCGCGTCGGCGACTTGGCTCGTCAGGCGCTCTTGCACCTGGGGGCGGCGGGCATAGACGTCGACGAGGCGCGCCAGCTTCGACAGGCCGGTGAGCTGGCCCTTGCCGTTGGGGATGTAGCCCACGTGCGCCGAGCCGTAGAACGGAACGAGGTGGTGCTCGCACGTGGAGTACAACTCGATGTCCTTGACCAGGACCATCTCCTCGTGGCCGGCCTCGAAGACAGTGGTGAGGACATCCTCGGGGCGCTGGGCCAGCCCCGCGAACTGCTCAGCGTAGGCGCGCGCCACCCGGGACGGGGTGTCGCGCAGCCCGTCGCGGTCGGGATCTTCCCCGATGGCGAGGAGGATCTCCTTGACCGCTTTCTCAATGCGCGGCTGGTCGACGGCCCCGGGGACCGGTTCGACACCGGGGTAGTCGTCAGTGCTGTCGTCATAGCTCGTCACGCTGTGCTCAACCTCTGTCCTCGGTGCCAGAGCCCGCCCCAGCTCCCCCGGAGGAGTCATCGGAGCCACGGCCACGTTCGGCCCCCTGGCTCCCCTGGTTCCACGACGACTGTGGCGACCAGGCGGAGTGACCGTTGCCACTGGTCAACTCTTCGACATCCTGTGGGCTCAGCAGCGCCAGCTCCTGGGGGGTCATGACCGGCGGCTTGTCGGAGGGCTGACGCTTGCCATACCCCTTGTAGGAACCGCGAGAGGCCCGTTTGCGCACGGGGGAGAAGATCTCCAGGACCTCCTCCTTGGACAGGGTCTCGCGGTCGAGCAGGCCCAGGACCAGCTCGTCGAGCACCTGACGGTACTCGACCAGGATCTCCCACGCTTCGTCGTGAGCCGACTCGATGAGACTGCGCACCTCCTCGTCGACGATGGAGGCGATCTCTTCGGAGTAGTCGCGGCTGTGCGACATCTCGCGTCCGACGAACGGCTCGGAACTGCCGTCGCCGAACTTGCGCGCGCCGAGACGCTCGCTCATGCCGTACTCGGTGATCATCTTGCGGGCCAGCGAGGTGGCCTTGTCGATGTCGTTGGCGGCGCCGGTAGTGGGCTCGTGGAACACCATCTCTTCGGCGGTACGGCCACCGAGCATCATGGCGAGCTGGTCCATCATCTCCGAGCGCGTGGTGAGGAACTTGTCCTCGGTCGGCAGGGTCATGGTGTAGCCCAATGCCCGACCGCGGGGAAGAATCGTGACCTTGTGCACGGGGTCGGAGTTGGGGAGCGCGTGGGCCACGAGTGCGTGCCCGCCCTCGTGGTAGGCGATCATCTTCTTCTCGTCGTCCGACATCACCCGCGTCTTGCGCTCGGGACCGGCCATGACGCGGTCAATGGCCTCCTCCAGAGTGCGCATGTCGACCAGGTTGTTGCCGGCACGCGCCGAGAGCAGCGCCGACTCGTTGATGACGTTGGCCAGGTCGGCGCCGGTGAAGCCGGGGGTGCGACGGGCGATGACGTCCATGTCGACGTCGGGGGCGATGGGCTTGCCCTTGGCGTGGACGGCCAGGATGCCCTTGCGCCCCTCCAAGTCGGGCGGGTCGATGACGATCTGCCGGTCGAACCGGCCGGGGCGCAGCAGCGCCGGGTCGAGGATGTCGGGCCGGTTCGTCGCAGCGATGAGGATCACACCGCTGTTGACGTCGAAGCCGTCCATCTCCACCAGCATCTGGTTAAGCGTCTGCTCGCGCTCGTCATGGCCGCCGCCCAAGCCGGCGCCGCGGTGACGGCCCACGGCGTCGATCTCGTCGACGAAGATGATCGCCGGCGAGTTCGCTTTGGCTTGCTCGAACAGGTCACGCACCCGGGAGGCGCCAACACCGACGAACATCTCGACGAAGTCCGAACCCGAGATCGAGTAGAAGGGCACGCCGGCCTCGCCTGCGACGGCGCGCGCCAGCAGGGTCTTACCGGTACCGGGCGGGCCGTAGAGGAGCACACCCTTGGGGATCTTGGCGCCCATCTGCTGGAACTTGGCCGGGTTCTGCAAGAACTCCTTGATCTCTTGCAGTTCCTCAATGGCCTCGTCGGCACCGGCGACGTCGACGAAGGTGCTCTTGGGGGTGTCCTTGGTGATCAGCTTGGCCTTGGACTTGCCGAAGTTCATCACCCGCGAGCCGCCGCCCTGCATCTGGTTCATCAAAAACAGGAACAGACCAACGATGAGCAGGATCGGAAGGAAGGTGAACAGCACGGACACGAAGATGTTGTCCTGGGGCACCTCGACGTCGTAGGCCTCAAGGTTGCCACTGTCCAAGTTGGACTGGAGCTCAGTGGCGAACTCCTCGCCTTGGCCCCCGACCCAGAAGGACTCATACTTGTCACCATCGGTCGTCGTCAGCTCGATGCGCTGCTCTTTGTCGATGATGCGCGCGTCTTTGACCTGATCCTGCTGGATCAGGGTGGAGACTTTAGACGTGTCGGCCTTAGTGTGGTCGTCCCCCGAGCCCCAACCCGTGAACTGGGTAAAAACAATGATCATGAGGGCGATGGCGGCAAGCCAGAGCCACGGCCCACGGTACAAACGCTTCAGATTCATCTATGCGGAACCCTGCTGGGTCCGTCCCTCCTGACCAGGCGGCGCCCCCTCCCAGGGGCCGGAGGCATCCACAACGTGCCCCATGACCACCAGAAGGCGGGACCTATCGGACATGTGCTCCCTGTAATGCTGTCGGGATAATCGACGGTACACCCCTGCCGCAGATCGCCGCACTCGATCGGCGGCCCGCGAACAACGGTGAGCCGTCATGACAGCAACGTTCACAAGCGACTCTATTGTTCCCAATGCACGGGGCTAGCGGTGGCCATACTGCCGGGGATGCCAGCCGCGTCTTGACCGATCGTCAACGGTTGTACACATGCGGCGCGAGGGTACCGATGAAGGACAGGTTGCGGTACTTTTCGGCGTAATCGAGGCCGTAGCCGACGATGAACTCATCGGGCAGGTCGAACCCCACGTACTTCACCGCCAGGTCGACCTTGAACGCCAGGGCCTTACGCACCATCGTGTAGATCTCCACCGAGGCCGGCCCGCGCGACTTGAGGTTGTTGACCAGCCACGACAGGGTGAGGCCGGAGTCGATGACGTCCTCGACGATGAGAACGTTGCGATCTTTGATGTCGATGTCGAGGTCTTTGAGGATGCGTACCACGCCCGAGGAGGTCGTCCCAGCCCCGTAGGAGGACACCGCCATCCAGTCCATCTCGCAGGGGTGGTGCAGCCAGCGGGCGAGATCGGCCATGACCATCACCGCGCCTTTGAGAACACCGACGAGCAGCAGATCGCGCCCAGCGTAATCGGCGTCGATCTCGGCGGCGAGTTCCTCGTGTCTGGCCTTGATCTGCTCTTCGGTGACGAGAACCTTCTCAAGGTCGTCGCCCATATCTTTCGCTTCCACGCTGGTCGTGATCCTCGCTGCTCAGCTCGTTGAACTCGTTATGACCGAAACGGCAATCAGGATAAACGGACGAACCACTCACCGCACGAGCGCGCTACCGAAACCAGAAGCCGCACCGGTTTGTCGTACCCCGCCGCCAGACTGGCCGGCGTCGGGGCAGCGGTGTCATGACCCTGCTGTCTCCGCCGGGCTCTCGCGCGCCACGGCGGCGCGAGCGAGGGCGGAGCCGCCCAGGTTCTGTTTTTGGAGAAGCGGCGAGAGCGGGCGGGAGGAGCAGGTACGCGCGTCCGCTGTCACCCCAGCAGGCGGGTGAGATCACGGCGCGATCGAGGCACGAGCCAACGAAGAACACCCCCACACCCCAGCCGTTCGCACAATAGAACCTAGACACTGAAGGTGATCAGCTCACCGGAGCGGCGCCCCCGCAGGCCACCGGGGAGGTCGACGTGGGTTTGGCCACGCCATGCAGTGACCAAGCGCTCCAGTTCGTCGACATGACTGGCGCGCAACGCGCCGGCCGGACAGCCGGCGCCCAGCGCCGCGCGACGCAGCACCCGCGTGCGCACAGCGCGTGGCAACTCGGCGAGCACCGCCGTAGACAGCCCACCGCTCACCGCAGCCTCCTGCTCGGCGCGGTCCGCCCAAGCGTCCAGCGCGTCTGCGTCGTCGTGCAACAGGCGGGCCGTGCGCGCCAGCGCCGCGGCGATGCCGGGACCGAGGGTGCACTCCAGGGTGGGGAGGGCCTCGTCGCGCACCCGCGAGCGCGCATAGACGGGGTCGGTGTTGTGCGGATCGTGCCAGGGCTGTAGCTCCATGGCCGCGGCAGCCGCGTGCACGGTGGAGCGGTCGAGACCGAGCAGGGGGCGCAGGTAGTGGCCGCTGCGCGGCGCCATTCCGGCCAGCGAGCGCGCCCCCGACCCGCGGGCCAGCCGCAACAGTACCGTCTCAGCCTGATCATCGAGGGTGTGGCCGAGCAGGACCGCGGCGGCGCCGTGTTGGGCGGCGACCCGTTCCAGCGCGGCGTAGCGGGCCTTACGCGCAGCCCCCTCGGGGCCACCGCCGGCGGTAACGCGCACCGCGACCGTCTCGACCGGTTCCAGGCCCAACGCGCGCAATGTCGCAGCGGTCTGGGCGGCTTGACGGTCCGAGCCCTCCTGTAACGCGTGATCGACGGTGACCCCGCCGGCCCGCAGCCCCAGCCGCGGGGCGACAAACGCCGTCGCCCCGGCGAGGGCGAGCGAATCGGGGCCGCCACTGCACGCGACCAGGACCAAAGCGCCGGCGCGCACCACCGGTGGTTGCGTCAGGGCCCGCCGCACGGCCGAGCGCACACTGGCCAGCGCCGCGGGTGGTCCACCCATGCTCGCCTCCCGCTGGTTTTCGGCGCCGTCGTGACCACCGTAGGCGCCGATGGCACCAGGCCGGCCTCACCCCGAGCGCGCCGGGCGGCAACGGGGTGGCGCTACGGTCGAGGCCGTCTTCGGAGCTACTCCTCGCCCGCGGGCAACTGAGGCGTGGGCCGCAGCACTCGCTCGATCCACTTCTCAGGGCTGCGGATCTCGTCCATCGTGGGCAGGCTCTCCTGCGACTCCCACACGCGATTGAAATCGGCCATGCCGACCTCGGCGATGACGGTACGGACGAAGGCGGCGCCTTCCTCGTACTGTTTCATCTTCAGGTCGAGACCGAGCAGTTGCCGGATCACCCGGTCGAGGCGGTTGGCGCCCTCGCGGCGACGCTGGAAGCGGCGGCGGATCTCGGCGACGGTGGGCACCACGCCGGGCCCCACGGCGTCCATGACGTAGTCACCGTGGCCCTCCGCCAGTGTCATGACGGCTGTGACCCGGTCGAGGATCTCGCTTTGCTGCGGTGTCTGGAAGGCGTCGATGAGATTGGCCTCGCCGCCGCGGACCACGTCGGCCACGGCTTCCCCCGCTGCGCGGAGCCGGTCGATGAACGCGCCGGCGTCGAGTTCGGAGGCGAGCAGGAACTCGCGCATCTGCTCCTGCACGTAGTCGCGCAGCCAAGGCGAAGAGGTGAACTGGGTGCGGTGGGTCTCCTCATGGAGGCACACCCACAGCCTGAAGTCGTGCGGATCGACGTCGAGCTCGCGTTCGGCCTGCACGATGTTGGGGGCGACCAGGGTCAACCGCCCGGTGGGGGCGTTGCCCTGCGGATCGGGAGGCAAAAACAGCTCGTACTGCCCCAACACGCGGCCGGCGAGATAGGCGAGCACGGCGCCGAGTTGGGCGCCGGTGACCCGCGAACCCACCGCACTGGTGATGGCGGCTGCGGTGGAGTCGCTTGTGCGCCCGGAGGCAAGACGGTCGATGATGGGCTCCAGCACGACGCGGAACCCGTCGACATTGGCCTTGATCCACCCGGGACGGTCGACGACGACCGCCGGCCCGGCCGGCTCAAGACTGTTCATGCCGGTGAACTCGCGCACGTGGCGCTGCGCCGTGACGGAAAGCTCCCGAAGCTGCGTGACGGCTTCGCGCGCTTCGGAGAGCTCCACCTGCGGGCCAGGGCGTACGAGACGGACACCGGTATTGACGGCCACGTCCCAGTCGATCAAACTCACGTCTTCACAGTACCCACTCATCCGTGACTACGCCGGGACCACCGAAGATTCCGGGGGTTTCTTCAGGGGAACCCCTGAGGGGGCGGCCAGGGCCGTTCCAGACGGGGCCTATGAGCAGTCGCACCGGGCGATCGTGGCGGCGAAGGTGTCGAGGTCTTGAGCTAGTTCGGCGATGCTGGCGCCTTCGGCGTTGGCCATGAAGGCGAACGCCAGGAGCCGCCCCTCAGCGTCGTAGGCCAGGCCCGCCAGCGTGCTCACCCCATTGAGGGTGCCGGTTTTGGCGCGCACCAGTCCGGCGGCGGGGGCGGCGTCGCTGTCAGGGGCGTAGCGGTCGTCGAGGGTGCCGGTGAAGTGGGCGGTGGGCAGCCCGCTGAGGACGTAGTGCAGCTCGGGGTGTTGGGGGTCGGCGGCCAACAGCAGCAGCTCGACCAAAGCCTTGGGGGTGATGCGGTTGTTCACCGACAGCCCGGAACCGTCTTCGACGTGGACCCCCTCGATCCCCAAGTCGGTCATGACCTCGGCCACGGCCGCCTCGGCTCCCTCGAAGGAGGGCTGCATGCCCTTGGTCACCGCGACGTGGTGGGCGAGCGCTTCGGCGATGTTGTTCTCGCTCTCCAGCAGCATTTTCTCCACGAGCGCTGCGATGGTGGGCGACTCGACCGTAGCGATGGTTGCGGCCTCGGCAGCGGCCTCGGCGGGGGCCGGCTCGCCCTCGACACTGATGCCCGCGGCCTCCAATTGTCGGGCGAATGCCTCCGCGGCGGCCTGAGGCGGGTCGTCGAAGCGTTGGCTATACGCCCGTTCCTTGTCCACCCGGCCGCCGTCGATCATGAGGGCGTGCACGGTGGAGACGCTGCCCTCGTAGACGTATCCGGGCTTCCAGCCGGGGGCGGTGGTGGAGCCGGTGTAGTGCGTGCTGTCGTAGCCCAGCGTCACACTGTCGACCCCGGACTCGCGCAACCGGGCGGCGGTGGCGGCGGCCAGGTCCGAGAGCGTGGCCAGGCGAGGGTAGGAGGCGCCTCGGGCGTCGGCCGTCTCTGTCAGCGTCGGGTCGCCGCCGCCGACCAGGATGAGCCGGCCGGGATCGGCGCCTTGGACGACCGTGGTGGCGAGCCGCTCGTCAGTGTCCGCGGCGTGCAAGACCGCCACCGCCGTGACGAGCTTGGTGGTCGAGGCGGGCACCGCGCCCTCCTGCTGTTGCTGGGCGAACAGGGAGGTCGCCGTCTCGGCGTCGGCGACATAAGCGTAGAGGTCGTCGCCGAGACCGGAACTGCTCATGCGATCATCGAGCGTGTCGGCGAGTAATCCGGGATCGACGGGAACCCCACCGGACGCCATCGGGGCGGGAGCCTCCTCAGCCCGCACAACGGGATGAGCGAGGGGCTCCGGTGGCCGAGACGCGATGACATCGCGAACGACCAAACCCACGGTCAGCGCGAATATGTTGAGTAGAGCCACCGTGAGCAGCGCCCACAACCGGTCGTGCCGCACCCCCGGTACCTGCCTTCCTTCGGCATCGCGAGAAGCTGTTAACTGATGTAGCGACACTAGTCGTAGTCGTAAGGGGAACCGAGAACAGCATGGAATTCGACGTCACGATCGAGATCCCTAAAGGCGAACGCAACAAGTACGAGATGGACCACGACACCGGCCGTATCCGGCTGGATCGGATGCTGTTCACCTCGACGAGCTACCCCGCCGACTACGGATTCATCGAGGGCACCCTCGGCGATGACGGGGACCCATTGGACGCACTGGTGCTGCTTAAGCACCCTACGTTTCCCGGGTGCCTCATCCGGTGCCGCGCCGTCGGCATGTTCCGGATGCGGGATGAGGCCGGCGGGGACGACAAGGTACTGTGCGTGCCCTCCACCGATCCGCGCATGGAACACCTGCGTGACATTCACCACGTCAACGAGTTCGAGCGGCTGGAAATCCAGCACTTCTTCACCGTCTACAAGGATCTCGAACCCGGAAAATCGGTCGAGGGTGCCACCTGGGTGGGGCGCCACCACGCCGAAGAGGAGATCCGGGCCTCGGTCAAGCGGGGCTCCGAGGGCGGAGTGCACGGCGACGCCGCGCACATCAAATTCGACTAGCGGACTCGGCTGGGCGAGGTCTCCGCAGGCGTTCGTGGTCCGGTGCGCGCCGTTGGCACCGGACCACGCGCAGCAGGGTGGCGGCACTTAGGTGGGACGCAGTGGACCGGGCGAGCCGATCAGGGCCGACAGTGGGGTGGGGCCGAGGCCGGCCAGCTCGATGAGGACGAACGTCACGAGCACCACCGCGCAGAAGGCGACCACGAGTCCGGGCAGCACGTAGGAACTGGGGCGGGCCCGCGGACGCTGCCCTGCCGCGAGGGGAAAGCCGTCACGGCCGAACCGCGCGGCGCGCCGGGCGACGTGGGCACGGTAGCCGGCCAGTTCGGGAGCGGTGATCCCGCTGAGCACCCGCAGTCGGAGCAGGGAGGAGCCCCCTGCGGCGAGTTGGGCGGGCGGGCTGAGGACCTCGGCGGCCTCGATGGTGGGACGATGGCGTTCGCACTCGGCGTCGGCCAAAGCGACGAGCCAGTCGCGCAATTGGCAGGGGTCGGGGAGATGGTGGATATGGGAGTAGGCGACGACGAAGGTGTCGCGCAGCGCGGTCTGGGCGACGTCGGGATCGCGCAGGCGGGCCAGGCAGCGCTGGTACAGCTCCTCGCCGTAGACGTCGAAGAGGCGCCCGCAGGCCCGGGTGGGGGAAACGCTGGGCGAGCGCAGGGCCTTGGCTAACTCACGGTCGGTCATGATCACGGTCGCACGGTCTCCCCGGCCACGGTCACCGCTCACTACACGGATCTGCCACTAATACGACACGAGCATGAGCCATCATGTCATAATACATCCCACAGAAAAAGCCAAACAGGACAAAATAAGCTGAAAATAGCAGAGCCGCAACTACCCGTCGTGAAAGCAATTCACAATTTGTCGCTCCTGTGGCAGCCCCCAGTCTGTATCTCAACTCTTATAGTGCCGCATGAGACTGCTGTGACGAGGAAATTCACGGTGTTTTCGGCGCTGAGAGGCCACGCCACCTTTTCGCGGTGCCACTCGCCGGCCGCCGCGCGATCCCCGTGGAAGGTGGGGCCGGGAAACCCGGCTCACGGTAGCCGCTGATCAGCCCTGGCAGTGATCGCAGACACTTCCTCGGCGGAAAGAATCTCAGGGCTGGCGAGAATGTGATCGAGTGCCGTTCGGCCGCGTGCGAGCACCACGTTTCCCGAACGCATCACGGGTTCGGGAAGCCGCCCCACAACCGCGAGTACCGGCACGACCGATACACCGGGCCAGGTGTTGGCCAGCCCCAAGGAGTGCTCTAGCAGCGCCGCGTGCGCGGTGAGCTGGTCGACGACGTGCGCGGCGGGGGTGGCTCCGATGCGCCAGCGGCCCCCGGGACGCGAGACTGCGTAGCGCCAGGCCCGCGTCTCCAACAGGTAGATCCCGCTCGGCCCCACCGCGAGATGGCGCGCCGTCCCGTCGGCGACGATGTGGTAGCCCCGGCGCTGGAGGGTGCGCAGCAGCCGTCCACGCCCCCAAGGCGCGCGCATACGTGGTGCCGCACTGAGGAGAAGGTAGCTCAGCGCGACCAGTCCGGCCACGAGGACACCCGCCTGCCGTCCAAGAAAACCCCAGGCCATGATCCCGGCAGCGGCGACCACCACGGTGCGCACGATCAGCTTGACCACTCTCGCCTCCGTGGCCTCGGGCGTGGCGGCGGGCCCGTTCCTGCCCGAGCGAATCGGTCCGCCCTCCCCCCACTGGTCACCTCCGGGCACCCTGTTCTGGGGCGTTGGTCCCGGTCTTCTGCGTCCCACGCCGGCCCCGGCACCCATCGCCCCGGCGGGCCCGGGCGACTCTTGGTGGGGCCAAGCCCCGGCACCTCGCTTGTCGTGTCCGCGGGGGGTGGGGGGCGCTTTGCCGCCGTTCGTCTCACGCAACTAGTCAAGTGCTCGCTCCACCCTGTGCCGCCACCGCGGCCTTGCCGTTATGCCATCACCGGCAGCCGCGGCAGCGCAATGTTTTCGCCAAAATCCGGACCGTTCATATTGCTAATTCCGGCTACTAGAGAAGGTGAGCGGAGTGTCGGCCCCGCGCCGCTCAAGCCATTGCGCGGCGACGGGCACCGTGAGCACCACAATCATCACCCTTGGGAACAACCAAGTCGCAAGAAGCGAAAAATCGTGACACCACCGATCGCCATCGGCACTTCCCCGCAACACTCCGAATTGACCAGAGCAGTTTGACAACACCGGCCCCGGATTGGTCTGCTTGACGCTATGCACCAGCGCACTCACCTGGTCCGACCGGTCATGGCCGCCACACCCGACGTTGGCCTGTCCCGCGTGACCGGTGCGCTGTGTTGCCGTCCTTCGTGTTGTCGCTAAGCGGACTCTGACCGAACGACGGCGCCACGCCCGAGGCGACTTCTTCGCCCCGCGCCTGCTCTCCGGCACCATCTGCCGTCTCACCTGCCTCCCGTGTCGCCACCCCGGCCGTGGAGCCAGGACGAGGGCCGCAGTTGCGCGCGGTCGTGTAACGCCTGTCTCTCACCAGTAGCGCACCTCAATCCCTGTGAAGGACGGTTACCCGTGTCTCATGACACCGCTGTCTCGACAAAGCCACGCCACGGCGGCACCGTGACCCTGGTTCCCGACCGGCCGCTCGACTCCGCCCCTTCGACCGAGACGGACCCTGACGAAGGAGCGGCCGGTTCGCTGGCCAGCATTGGCGACATCGCCATGGCCGGCGCGACGAGTGGCTACGCCCATCTCGCTTCCTCCGGCCCGCCCACCGTGGGGCGGCTCACCACTTTCGCCCGCAGCGCCGCCCAAGCACTGGCTCGGCCCCCCATGTGGCCACGGCGCTTCGGGCACTGGCACCGGGTTCCCCGGAGCGCGCGGCGCGGCGTCCCCCACGGCGTGCGCGTGACAGCGGTGCGCCTGCGCCCTGAAGAGTTCGTCTCTCTAGCAGCCGAGGGCGGCCATGGCGTCCCTGCTGCCGAGGTGGTGTACGCGGTACGGGGCCGAACCCACGTCATCGACACCCTCGCCCCCTCCGAGGGCGCCGGCGGGGCGCTGCGAGCGGTACGGGCCCTGGCGACGGATCGGGCACGGGTCCTCGCCGGCGGCCAGGGACGGCAACTCGTCAACACCGGCACGGAGACGGCCGTGGTGGTGCGGGTCAGCGCTGTCTGACCCGTTGCTGGGCAAAGGCGCGGGCCGGCCAGAAAGGCGGCCACGCCCCGCCACAGTCCCGACGCCGCACACCGCGCCCGCCTCATCACGAGCCCCGGGGACCGGCGTAGGAGGCGCGCAGGGCCGCCTCGACCGCTTCGACCGCGCGCAGCGTGGCCGCCAGCCGCTGCCCCTCGGTCAGGTAGACCCGCATGACCTGGTCCACAGCGTGCGTGGGCAGCCAGTCGCCCAGGTCGGCGCGCGTGGTGCGGTAAGCCTGCCGGGCGTTTTCCAGGCAGGCGGTGACGTGCAGACGGGCGAGGCGCGCCAGGGCCAGCGGGTGGCGGCGCAGCACCCCGTGCAGCCGGTAATCCGCAGGGACCTGCTCGAACAACCAGACGAGAGCTGTCTGCTCGAACGACTCCGCGCCGGGCGGATGCACGCCCGCCGGCCAGTCTCGGGACACCTCCTGATCCGACATATCACCAAGGTACCGACTATTCGAATATAAGTTCGACCATCTGCCAGCAAACGGGGCAGATTGTCAGGGAGCAACGTCCCCCGCGGGCACACGCGCTCTGCCCCCGGCGCCGTCACGGCACCGGGGGCAGGGCGACGTCGCGCCGTCGGGGACGGCTCAGCCGGTGGTGTCCTCCTCGGTGGTGGACTCCTCCTGGCGGGCCTCCAGCTCCGAGCGGATCACGTTCTCAGCGGCGTCAACCGCCGCACGCGCGGTGATCGCGTTGGTATGGGCCCGTTCCAACGCATCCAAGGCGATGCAGTCGAACGCCACGCGGGCGTCGTGAATCGCCTGCTCAAGCTGGCGCGCCGCTTCGTCCAAGCTGCTCATGGTCTCCCCTTTTTCTGCACTGACAGCGGTCCACAACACCGCGGTGGCCACCCGCCGGCTCCATCGCCCCCTACGGCACACTCCTGGCTCAGGTGTTTACAGGAGCCTCTACCCCGTGAACACTCGCTATTCCCGCCTGCGACCGCGCGCCGGCGCTGCCGGCAACTCGCCCCTTCGTTCCCGCCCGCCCCACCGCGCGCCGTCGTCATGGCGCGCGACCAGCGGCCCGTAAAACCGCCGGTAACGTCACACCACGCCGTTACGATTGCGACGGTCTCGAAAGAATGGGGTAGCCCATGCGCAACCGCTATGCAGGATTTTGCACTACCTGTGGCATGAAGGTCGCAGCGGCCGCGGGAGCGGCCGTAAAGGACTCAAACCGCTGGCGAGTCTACTGTGCCGACCACGCGCCGGCGCATCCCGCTCCCCCTACACGAGGCGACCACCCCGGCTGGCACACTGCCGAGCTGGCCGGCTACGACTGTGAGACCTCCTCAAACGATCCGCGCGAGGCGTTTCTGGTCTCCGCCGCGATCGTCGACGACACCGGGGAACCGCTCACCTGGCTGGTCGATCCAGGTGAGCGGGAGATCCCGCAGGAGGCCGTGGCCATCCACGGCATCAGCACCGAACGCGCCCGCGCCGAGGGCAGCCCGGCCGAGCAGGCGTTGACCGAGATCGCCGACGTGTTGAGCGCCCACCTGAGCGCGGGCAAGGGGCTGGCCATCTTCAACGCCCCGTTCGATTTGGGCGTGCTGGACAATGAGCTATGGCGGCGCGGCCTGCCCTCCCTGTCCGAACGGATCGGCGGCCCCGTGGCGCCCATCATCGACCCGCTCGTGCTGGACCGGGGGATCGACCGCTACCGCCGGGGGCCGCGCAACCTCGCCGCGATGTGCTCTCACTACGGGGTCGATCTCAGCGACGCCCACACCGCCCTCGCCGACGCGGCGGCATGCTTGGCCCTGTCCCAAGAGATTGGGGCGCGCTACCCCGACCTGGCCGTATTGTCCCTGCCTGAGCTGCACCAGCGACAGATCGACTGGGCCAACGAATACGCGCGCGACCGGCAGGCATGGCTCGACAAGCGCCGCCCCGGTCACGGCACGGTCATCGACGGCACCTGGCCCCTGGTCGCCGCCGCTCCCCCTGGAGAACTGCTGTAGTCCCCGCAGCCGTGGCCCGGCGCGACAGGAGCGGGAACCGCCTCAGTGGCGCAGCCCGATGGTGGCACTGGCGCGGCGCTGCTCAGTGGGCAGCCACGGCATCGGCACGAGGTCAGCGAGGAAACCGTAATCACGGAGCAGTCGGCGGTCGGTGTCACGGTGGCCGGCGTGCAACCGGCCCCACCACGCGGCGATGTCGGCCCACCCCGGCGCGGACAGCGACCCGCCAGTGTGCTGTACCGACAGCGCTGCGCACAGGTTCGCGAAACGCAGGCGCTGCTCCAAGGGCCACTCGGCGAGCGTGCCTACGACGAACGCGGCCCCGAACACGTCCCCGGCGCCGGTGGTGTCGATCGACTCCATGACCAGCCCTTCCACTTCGGAGCTCTCCCCCGTGGTCTGGTCGACCGCCAGCGCCCCGCGGGGACCGTCGGTGACAACGGCCACCGGGACGTGCTCGGCTAAGGCGGCCAACGCCGACGTGGGGCTTCCGGTGCGGGTGTAGGACATCGCCTCGATGGCGTTGGGCACGAAGGCGTGGCAATGGCGCAACTGGCGAAGGACCGAACTGGACCACTCCTGCGTGACGTCCCATCCCACGTCGGCGAAGAGCATCGCGCCGTGGGCGCTTTGGCTCAGGGCCCAGTCGGGTATGTCGCCTTCGGCGCTGAGACCGATGAAGGCCGCCCGTGCGTGGGGCAACTGCTGTGCCATCTCCTCCAAAGGGGTGGGCGGGGGATGCTCGTGGGTGACCATACTGCGGTCGCCACGGTAGGCCAGCGAGACGGTGAACGGCGAGTGCCAATCGGGCACGCGCAGGGACGCCGACAGGTCCACCATCTCCTGATGTGCCAGGGTCTCCCAACTGAAGTCGCCGTAGACGTCCTCGCCGAACGCCGCCGACACCGCGGTGCGCAAGCCCAGCCGGGACGCGGCGACCGCGAGGTTGGCCACCCCTCCCGGGCAGGAGCCCATCCCCTCGGCGTCGACCTCTGTCCCACTGGCGGGCGGAGCGGCGAGCCCGGTGAGGACGATGTCGAAAAAGACCGTGCCACTGAGCGCAAGATCGATCGTGGGACTGTCGGGCTCGCGCGCACCGGCGAGCACATCGCGTGGCTCCCCGACCAGTGGGGTGGATTCGAGTTCGATGTACTCCGGTCCCGGGCTGTCAGGGGCGGTCCCCTCCCCGTGTGTGGCGGCCATGGTGGCTCCCTGCGCGAACGCGATCCCAGTTGTCGACTTCCTTCCCCGCGGCTGACGCCGCGGGATTCCCACCAGCTTTCGGGCTGGTCGGTGCGGTACTTCCTCACGGGTTCCCGTTAGTTCCCCGCTTCGCAGCCCGGCTTGCCCGAGGTCTCTCGCCCTCACTGCGCGAGTTTCGCCAGGATCGCGCAGCGGGGCCCGGCTGGCACCGCACTACCCTGCGGCGCTGAGGATGTTCTTGGCGGTGATCGGTGGGTTGCTGTGCAGACTAGCCAACGTCACCGACAGGAGTAGTCGTCGCTGTCGCCTTGCTCGCTGTTCATCCGGCCCGAAGCGTGTCGGTTCACGGTCGGCCACCCGCTTTGTCGACTCGGATGTGTTCCCGCCGGCCGCGGCTGCGGGGGCGTCGGGCGGCGGTGGCGCGGGTTAGCGTGAAGACGGCTTTGATCCACGGGTGAAAGGGTGGTGCGCGTGCGGCTGACGATCCTCGGTGGCGGCGGCTTCCGAGTCCCGCTCGTCTACCGAGCGCTGCTGGCGGACACGCTCCGCGACACGTCTCCGATCACCGAGGTGGTTCTCCACGACAGCGACGAGCGGCGCCTGCGCGCGATCGGCGCGGTGGTCGAGCGCCAACGCGAGGCCCACCGTCGCACTCATGACGCCCCCGGGGTGGACTTCGCGGCTCAGCCCGACCTGACCGCGGCACTGCGCGGCTGTGACATCGTCTTTTCCGCCGTGCGGGTGGAAGGGATGGCGGGGCGGGTACGCGATGAGCGCGTGGCGCTGGATTGCGGCGTGCTGGGCCAGGAGACCGTGGGCGCGGGAGGCATCAGCTACGGACTGCGCACACTGCCGGTCGCCGAACACGTGGCGCGCACGATCGCCCAGCACGCGCCGGGCGCGTGGGTGATCAACTTCACGAACCCGGCGGGGTTGGTCACAGAGGCGATGGCGCGGATTCTGGGCGAGCGCGTCATCGGCATCTGCGACTCCCCCGTGGGCTTGGGTCGCCGGGCCGCTCGTGCCCTGGGCGTGGACCCACGGCGTGCCCAGTTCGACTACGCGGGCCTGAACCATCTGGGATGGCTGCGCGCGCTACGCGTGGCCGGCGACGATTACCTGCCCGCTCTGCTGGCCGATGACACCGCGCTCGCCTCCTTCGAGGAGGGGCGACTGTTCGGCGCGGCGTGGCTGCGGGCGCTGGGCGCTCTGCCCAACGAGTACCTGCACTACTACTACATGGCGCGCGAGGCCCAGGCGGCGATCGCCGAGACCGTGGCGGGGGGCGGGCAAACGCGGGGGGAACAGCTCCTTGAACAGCAGACCCGCTTCTACCGCGCGGCCTTGGAAACCCCAGATCGCGCCCTTGAGTTGTGGGAACAGACCCGCCTGGAGCGCGAAGCGACCTATATGGCCGATAGCCGCCGGGCTGCGGGCGGTGGCGAGCGCGACGCGGCCGACCTCGACGGGGGCGGCTACGAAGAAGTGGCGTTGGCGGTGATGCGCGCGGTCACTCGTGACGAGCCGGCGCGGCTGATCGTCAACGTGGCCAACCGGGGGGCGATAGCCGGCCTGGACAGCGAGGCCGTCGTCGAAGTCGGCTGTCTGGTGGACGCCACGGGGGCGCGCCCGCTGGCGGTTGGAACGCTCACCGACCACCAGACCTCACTGGTGCGCGCGGTCAAGGGGGTCGAGCGCGAGGTGATGGCGGCGGTTCGGGAGGGGTCGCGCACGCCGGCGCTGCGCGCGTTCGCTCAGCATCCGCTCGTGGATTCGGTGACGGCCGCCCAAACCCTGCTTGAGGGCTACCTGGCGGCGTTTCCCCATCTCAGCGAGGTTCTACCGCGGCCATGACCCGCGAGCGCAACCGGATACCGGTGGCGGCGGCGTTTAGGAGGAGTCGCCGTCGCGGATGCGGCTTACCGCCTCTTGGGCGCGGTGGGCGTCCAGTCCCGTATCGGCGCGTACGGCGCGCACCGCCTCGGCGCTGTTGCCGCGGGCCAGCAGTTCGCGGACCCGCGCGAGGGTCTGGTCGGGCAACTGGGGAGCCGGCTGTGCGTGCGTGGTCGCCAGCGCCTCTGGCAGTGGAGTGTAACCGCCGACCCCGGTCTCTTCTTGGGGTGAGGGGAGGGGGTGGCCGGCGGCGGACCCGCTTTGGATGTGCCGGATGATCCAGGCGACCAGCGCCGCCCCCGCGCCGATCACGAACAGCGCCCCCAGAAGCACGAGCATCATCAGCAGCAGGCTCATAACCTCTGAGACTAGCCCTGCCGAGGAGGGAGGCCCTGTATTAACCGGTGGGGTGGGCGGGTCGAGGCTCGACCGCATCCGCGGGGCGCGGCGGCGATAAGAGCTGGCCCCCGCGGCGGCGAGCAGCCGCAGCGATTTCTCCGGCCCCGTCACCAGAGACATTTCCGGTGGGGCGAGTACCGCGCGGCTACCGGATAAGGGGCGCTACCCATCTTCTCCGGGTGGGACACCTGTGCGGCGGGGCCGAATCCGGCCATCGGGTATCTTACGCATCCCGACGTCCTACGGCTGCATTTCCGGTTCTAGCGCGAGCGGGAAACACCGGCGCGTTGGCCCTCATGACCAGCGAACGGCGAGACATGCGAGAACACACGTGGTGCGCCGCCTTCATCACCCAGGTTGACACGACGGCGGCAGAGCGGGAAACGCTCGTCACAGCGGCCGGAGATTCAAAGTTACGAAACTATCGTTGAAGCGCTTCAATAATTTGCTGGACAGTCGCTGCCGAGCAACCTATTGTCAGAATGTCGTCCTTTTTCGACGTTTACTGCCGCCTATTATCGGAACACTTTTCCCCTCCTAGCACCCCCGTTTCCAATAACCGGGAAATCGATAGATCGGATGGAGAACACGCATGGTCACCCTCGCTGAGGTCGCCCGGCACGCCGGTGTTTCCGCCAGCACGGTGTCGTACGTCCTCAGCGGCAAACGTTCGATCTCCGACAAGACGCGCAAGCGCGTGCGGCGCAGCATCCGAGAGCTTGGCTATCACCCCAACGCAGGGGCCCGTGCCCTGGCCAGCAGCCGTTCGAGCATCATCGCGCTGATGGTACCGCTACGCAGCGACATGTACGTGCCGGTGATGATGGAGATCGCGATCACCGTCTCTACGACCGCCCGGGAGTTCGGCCATGACGTGTTGCTCCTAACCGACGTGGAAGGGCCCACGGCCGTACGGCGAGTGGCGGGCAGCGGCCTGGCCGACGCTGTGATCCTGATGGACGTCGAACTCGACGACGAGCGGATCCCGCTGCTGAAGGAGGTCGGCCGACCCGCCGCCCTGATCGGCTTGCCCGCCGACGCCAGCGGACTCACCTGCATCGACTTGGATTTCACGGCGACCGGTGCGCTGTGCGCCGACCATCTGGCCGACCTCGGGCACCGCGAGATCGCCGTGGTGGGGGAGGCCGCCTCGGTCTATCAGCGCCACACCGGCTTTGCCGAACGTACCTTGGAGGGGTTGCGCCGCAGATCCGATGAGCGCGGCATCAAGGTGATCCACCGCCCCTGCGAGGGCACCTACGAGTCGACAGCGGGCACGCTGACGCGGATCTTCGGTGAGCGTCCCGGCACCACAGCGTTGGTGGTGCAAAACGAAGCAGCGGTGGGGCCTCTGCTGAGCCTGCTGTGGCAAACCGGGCGGGCGGTACCTGAGGACGTGTCCGTGGTGGCCATCTGCCCCGAACAGGTCGCCCTTCAGTCCTCTCCGCAACTCACGTCGGTGTCCATCCCGGCGCAGGAGATGGGCAAGCGGGCGGTGGAACTGGTGATGGCCAAGATCGACGGCGAAACGCCCCAAGAGTTGACGCTGCTGGAGCCCCACCTTACCCAGCGCGCCAGCTCCGGGCCCGTGCTGGGCACGCGGTGACCGTGAGCCCACCTCACGTCGGCCGCCGCGCGCCCGATGGTCAACCGGGGGATCAGTTCACGGCCACCGCGTAGTCGTTGGTGACGAACTCCAGGCCACCGGCCGAGGAGGTGATCTCGTAGCCGAACTGGACGTCGCCGAGGATGACATCTCCCATCCAGCCGGCGTTGTCGAGCCAGTCCAGGACCGCCTCGATATCGACGGTGGCGGCGGAGGTGTCACTGGTGCGGATGAACGAGAAGACCTCGTTGGCGCCGTTGGAGCCGCGGTAGACGTTCCAGGTGTGGCCGCCGACCGAGGTGGTGGTCTGGTAGGAACCGAGCGGGCCGACCGGCCCGTGCTGGTTCATCCACAGCATGATCTCGTAATCGTGGTTGACGTCCCAGATGTCGTAGGAGGTCGCGTAGGCCCCACCATTGGGGACATCGACCTCGAAGCTGCTGGTGAGGTCGGTGATCTCGCTGATGCGCCGGTCCACGTTCCAGGTGACGTTGGGGTAGGACTTGACGCCGCCGGTGTCGGGGTGGTCGGCATAGACCCCCCACTCGTGGTAGGAGTTGGCCCAGATTCCCTGGTAGCCGTGCCCGCTGCCCCAGACGTTGTTGTAGAGGATGTATCCCTGGTCGGTCCAGGTTCCCCACCGGTCCGAGGAGGACCAAGCGGCGGCGTGGGCGGGGGTGCCGACCATCGCCAACAACGCGAGCGTCATCAAGGGCGCGAGGATGAGCGAACGTAGCCTCGGGTGCACGGTTGGACTCTCCTTTCGGGGGATACAACGGCCGGAGTCAGCCGTCGAGCGCGCGGGTGAGCGCGATCTCCTCACCGGCGCGCAGCCACAGCCGTTCAGGTGGGGCCGCCGGCGGGGGCGGTGCTCCGGTGTAGAGTTCCACCTCCTGGTCGACCGCCGAGCACAGCACCACCCAGACGCGGCGTTGGACCAAATCCCACGCGAGCTTGACCACGGTGATGCGGTTACGGGTGCGAGCCCCACGCAGCGTGCCTGTGGACAGCCATTCCGGCGCGGCCGGCAGCAGGAAGACTCGGGCGGGACGCTCGTGGGTGGCCGGCGTGGAGTGCAGGAGCGCCTCCAGCAGGATCGCCGGCAGCGTGTGGGCGGCATCGGCGTTGTAGACGTGGCGCTGGGGATAGTGCGAACTCATCAGGCTGCGGTGGAAAAAGTCACCGGCCAGCAGCGCGGCTAGTGGACGCTCGACGAGTTCGGGATCGTGCAGCCGCGCAGCGACGAGAGCGGTGTGGAGGTAACCGTGCGCGGAGTCGTTCTCGGTGCCGCGCTTGACCAAGGCCGTGTGTGCCGCACGCGCCAACTGGGGCGTGTCCTGCGGGGTGATCTCGTCGAGGGGCCAGACGGGGTAGAGGTGGCTGAGGTGGCGGTGGTCGTAGTTGTCGGTGATGCCGGGCCAGGCCCATTCGGCGAGGGCACCGTCGTTGTTGACCCGCAGCGCGGGCAGCCGCTCGGCGAGGGCGCGCCACTCCTGGGCTCGCGCCGGGTCGGCCGACTGCCACACGTCGGCGGCGGTGAGCAGGGCGTGGCGGGCGGCGACAACGTCCATCGTGGCGTTGACCGCGGCGGGACTGTAGCCGTTGGCGGGCTGGTTCTCCGGCGAGTAGGAGGGCACGGCGGCGACCTGGTCGCCGTCCCCGATGGGAGTGAGGAAGTCCTCGTAGAAGGTGGCGACCTCAGCCAGCACCGGAGCCAGGCGGTCGCGCAGAAACGCATCGTCGCCCGTGGTGTGCACGTACTCAAGGAGGGGGTGGAGGAGCCAATCGGCGCCGGCGGCCCACAGGTGTTGTGGGTAGGCGCGCTGGAAATGGTAGCTGTGGCCGCTGTGACCGTCGGTGTGCGTGGGGGCGACGACCCCGCGCGCGCCAAACAGGAGCCGGGCGTTGGAGCGCCAGTCGTCGAGTTGGCCCAGCACCAACCGGGCGTGGGCGAGGGAGACTTCAGGCAGAGCGGCCACGGCGGCAGAGGCGAGTTGCAGGTTGAGGTTGGCGTTGGTCGTAAAAGCCCCAGACCAGGCGGTTTCCCACTCGCCGGTCCAGATCCCCGTCAGCCGGGGCGGGAACATGCCCGAGGAGCTGAGCAGGTGGTAGCGGCCGGCGTCGAAGAGGCGCTCCAGCAGGGCGAGCCGGTGGCGTTGCGGCCGAGCCAGCAGCGTGGCCACAGGCAGGTCGCGCTCCTCCCGGGGCGCGCCAAGGTCGAGGCTCACCCGGTCATAGGCGTCACGATGGGCGGGAAGGTGGCGGACGAGCAGGGCGTCGAAGGATTCGGGTAGCGATTCCAGAGAGGCTAGGGGCGGCTCGCTGTCACAAGGCCACGGGGTGTGGCGCGCGACCCGCGTGAGCAGGGTGAGGCGGGTGCAGCCTTCGGCGTGGGCCATGCCGAACACGGCATCTTCGGCGCCTTCGGTGGCCGTGTCGGCGGCCGTGCGGGTAGTGACGTGGCCACCGGTGGGGATCAGGCGGGTCAGTCCCCTGTAGCCGTCACCGCCACCGGGGTGGCGCGCGTCGAACCGCAGCAGGGCGCTGGTGGCCGTACCTAGGCGTTCCACCTGCTCGGGGATGCCGGGCAGGCGGGGATCGAGGGTCACGGAGGCGGTGATCGTACATCCTGGGGGTGCGCTGAGCCGCCAGACGACCACGTCGTCGGCACGGGAGACAAAGCACTCGGAGCGCCACTCGCCGCCGTCGCGCCGCCAGCGGGCGGTGACGACCCCAGTGCGGTAGTCGACCTCGCGCCGGTAGGCGGCCACGGGGTCGGGAGAGGTCTCCTGGGCGGTGTCACTGATGCGTACCCGTATGGCGAAGGCCGGGTGGAAGGGTTGGACCCAGCGCAGGTCCCAGCCGTCGATGGCGTGACTCACCGCCTCAGCGACACTGGGGGAGGTCGCGTCGGCGAGGAGCACGTCGCGGATGCGGCCGAGGAAGGGCGCCAAGTGTGGAGGGCGCAGGCCCTGGCTACCGTTGGGACGCACCAGGGTGTGGTGGTTGACGACGACACGCTCGTCGAAGGGATCACCGTAGACCATGGCGCCGTGGCGGCCATTGCCGGTCAGGAAGGCGTCCTCCCACTGGGCCGCGGGGGTATTGTCCCAGTTGCCCCGCCAACGCGGTGCTGTCGTCACTGCTCTGCCCACCCGAGCCGCAGGGGGTCCACAGCGGCGGCGCGGGTGAGCGCGGGCGGACCGGTCGGCTCGCCGCCGGCGCTCGTGGTGACGGTCTCGGCGGTGGGCCCCTCCCGTTGCGCGCTCCACAGCGAGCTGGTGAAGGGGGCGGGGTCCGCAGGGACACGGTTCAGGCTCGTATCGTCTATCGGCCATCCCTCGTGGCCGGTGGCCGGCCCTACCAGCTTCCGCAAGCAAAGGACGGCCCCGCCGCCCCCCACCCCGCTCCCGGCCGTGTGCGGCAGGTCGCGAGCTGTGTCGCGCCAGGCGACGTCGCGCTCGCCGGAGCGGGGGTCGCGCCGGGACCAGGAAAAAACGCCCATGGTCGCGAGAGTGGTTCCGGCCCCCTGCATGGGGCGGGCGTCGTCGCGCCAGGTCTGCCCTGGCCACTGTTCGGGGTGGTCGTCACCGCCGTGGCGGATGCGCCCTCGGGTGAGGTCGTTGCGGTCGGGCACGGATCTCTCCTGGTTGTGCCTGGTGTCGTGGGACGGCACGGTCAGCCCTTGATCGCGCCGGTGAGCATTCCCTTGGTGAAATGGCGTTGGACGAAGGGGTAGACGATCAGGACCGGCACGACGGCGATGATCATGACCGCCATCTGGATGGCCAGCGAGGGAACCTGACCCATGGCGTCGATCCCGCTGGTCGCCCCCGAGCTGGGGAGTGACTGCTGCTGGAGCACATAGGAGCGCAGCACGAGCTGCAACGGCCACTTGTCGGCGTGGTCGAGGTAGAGCATGGCGTTGAACCAGGAGCTCCAGTACCCCACGGCGTAGAACAGCGTGATGACCGCGATCACCGCTTTGGAAACCGGCAGCACGATCTGCACCAGAATGCGCAGTTCGCTCGCACCGTCGATGCGGGCGCTCTCGATCATCTCCGGGGCGACGTTCATGAAGAAGGCGCGCAGCACCAGGATGTTGAAGGCCGAGATGGCGGTGGGCAGGATCAGCGCCCAGTAGGTGTCGCGCATGCCCAGGCTGTCGACCAGCAGGTAGGTCGGGATCATGCCGGCCTGGAACAGCATGGTGAACAGCAGCGTGAACAGGATCGTGCGGTGGCCGAACGAGCCCGATCGCGACAGCCCGTAGGCGCACAGCACCGAGGCGAACATCGAGATCGCGGTGCCGACCGCGGTCACCCCGACGCTGACGAGGACGGCGCGGGTGACCACGCCGCCGCTGAGGACGCGCCAATAGGCGTCGAAGGTGATGCCGTCAGGGATGATGACCAGGCCGCCGGCCTCGGTGATGGTCTGCTCGTCAGAGAGGCTGGTGGCCAGGACCACCCACAGCGGCCCCAGCACGACCAGGATGACCACGGCCAGCGTGGCCCCCTTGAGCCCCTGTGCGACCCGCCCCGGTGGCTCCTCCCACACCGGCCGCTGCGGGTGGCGGGGCCGGGACGCGCCGGCGGAGCCGCCAGTGGACTCGGTCGCGGCGGTGGAGTCAGTGTCCACGACGGACGTCATTTTCGGTACACCCCCTGCTCGCCCAAGGCGTGGGCGGCCTTGTTCGCCAACAGCACCATCCCCAGCGAGATCACGCCCTTGACCAGCCCTGCGGCTGCCGCGTAAGAGAAGTCGCCGTTTTGGATGCCGACGTACCAGACGTAGGTGTCGAGTACCTCGGAGGCACCGGCGCCGACCGCGTCGCGTTGCAGCAGGATCTGCTCGAAGCCGACCGTGAGCACGTCGCCCAGCCGCAGCACGAGCAGCAGGGCGATCACCGGCCGCAGGGCGGGCAGCGTGATGTGCCACATCCGCCGCCATCGGCCGGCGCCGTCGATGGCCGCCGCCTCGTAGAGACCCTGGTTGACCGAACTGAGCGCAGCGAGGAAAACGATGATGCCCCAGCCCGCGTCCTTCCAGACGACCTGCGCGGTGACCAGCACCTTGAACAGGGCGGGGTCGGTCATGAGGTCGAAACCCTCGATGCCATGGTCGCGCAGGTGTTGGGCGATGAGGCCGGCGCCGCCGAGCATCTGCTGGAAGATGGTGACGACCAGCACCCACGAGAAGAAGTGGGGCAGGTAAACCACGCTTTGGACCACGGTGCGGACTTTGGGGCTGAGGATGCTGTTGAGCAGCAGCGCCAGCGCGATGGGGATGGGAAAGAAGAACACCAACTGGAAGAAGCTGATCGCCAGGGTGTTGAGGACGACCTCCCAGAAGCGGGGGTCGCTGAAGATCCGCTGGAAGTTGTAGAAGCCGACGAACTCGCTACCCAGGATGCCGCCGGCATAGGGCGAGTAGTTCTGGAAGGCGATGACGTTGCCCAGGATCGGCACGTAGTTGAAGATCAGCAGGATCGCCAGGCAGGGCAGCGTCATCAGGATCAGTGGGCGATCCCGGCGCAGCCGGGTGCGCCAGGTGGTGCCGCCGCGCGTCTCCCGCCGGCCGCCGCCGGTTCGGCGGCGGGCGCGGCGGGGACGCTGGGAGGCGGACTCGTCGGGGCGGCTCCGCACGTCGAGGCTCATCAGTTGCCGCTGTTCTCTTCGGTTTTTTCAAGCAGGTCGGCGTACCAGCCGCGCAGTTCGTCTCCGCCTTGCTTGCGCCAGTTCTCAACGGCGTCGCGGACGTCGGCGATGCTCCTGCGCCCCCGGACGACGTCCTTTTGCAGGTCCTCGAAGGGGGTGAAGAGGGTGGCGTAGCGGGTGGGCTCTTGGATCTGCATGCCGTAGAAGAGGGGTTTCTCGACGTGGGGGGCTTGGCGGGCGGACCAAGCGCAGTAATCCTTGACAAGCTGCGGGTGGTCGACCTTGGCGTAGACACGAGGCGGGGTCACCAGGAAGCTGTAGGTCTGGGTCACCTCGGTGCTGCCCTTCTCGGTGAGTTCGGGCGCGCCGTCGGCGTTGCGCTCGTGGTGGACTCCCTCGACGCCGTAGTTGATCAGCAGGTGCTCGGTGGTGCCGAAGGGGGCGGCGATGAAGTCGGCCAAGGCGAGCAGCTCCTCGATCTCGGCCGTGGACTTCTCCTTGCTGATGAAGCTGTACAGGCTGGCCGCCGCGGCGGCCCAAATCCGGGGCTGGCCACCGTCGGGGGCGAAGAAGTCCATCGCCTGCATGTCGAACTCGGGGTTGGACTCGGCCTGGCGGTTGACCGCCTCGTACCAGGCGCCGGTGCCGTCGTTGTAGATGAGGGTCTCGCCGCTCTCGAAGCGCTGCTTGGCGTCGGCGGTCTTGCCCGCGACGGCGTCGGGGTGGACCACGCCGGCCTCGTAGAGCTTGCGACACCACTCCAGGGCCTCGATGTACTCCTCGGTCTCGACCTTGTGGACCAGTTCGCCGTCGACGAGTTTCCAGTAGTGGGGCCGATCGGGCGGGGTGTGGAAGATGGTCTGGGCCGTGGTCCACATGTCGTCGCAGGCCCAGCGCTTGTTGTCGGGGTCGGTGATCTCTTTGGCGAGCTCCAGGAACTCCTGAGCGCTGCCGGGAGGTTCGACGCCGAGCTTCTCGAACAGGTCGCGGCGGTAGTAGATCGGGTTGCCCACCAGCTCGGAGGGGAACGGCAACGCGCTCAACTTCCCGTTGAAAACGGCGTAGCGCCAGGCATCGGTGGGAATGTTGGCGAGGTTAGGGTATTTGGCGATCTTGTCACCGGCGAGGAAATCGGTGAGATCGGCGAACTTGTTCGCTACCACTTCAGATGTGCGCGGCGGCAGGTTCCAGCCGGGGATACACACCCAGTCGGGGATGGAATCGGAGGCCAGTACCGCCTGCAACTTGTCGGCGTAGGTGTTGCCGTCGGCGACCTCGAAGTCAATGGTGGCGCCCAGAGCCTCGTTGACGGCCTGGAAATATTCGTTGCTTCCCAGGCCAGGTGGGATAGCCCACCACGCCGGAGTCATCGCGGTGTACTCACCACCGCTGCCGGGCTTGCCCTCCACAGATGTCAGCGGATTATCCGGGAATTGGGTAAAGCCCGGAATGGACCCCTCAACACCTGGGATATCGGGAGAGACTACGTCTCGGGGGATGTAGTTGGGCAGCACTTTCTGGAGGGCATCGCCGGTGGCGACCCCGCCCGAATTCGGGGAGGACGACGGTGGGGAACATGCCGTGAGCAGCGGATTTGCCGCAGTGACAGCGGCTGTTGCGGTCACCGCGCCCAGGAACGATCTGCGGCTCAAAGCGGTAGGCACGCGGGGAGGTGTGTTCTTCATTGCTGCGGCAACCCTTCGTGGTGCGCCAGGGCACCAGCGGCCGGGGCCACTGGTCGGCTCAGGTGGGGGAACTGGCGTTTCAGGCAGAGCAATGGCGGCTTCGGATGAGTTGTCGGTCCCTTCTTGAAGCATCATATGGTCGAAGCGCTTCAATATTGCGAAGAGGTTAAGCTAACCAAGCAGAACACACAAGTCCCGAGAAAAGATTGATCTTTGCCCGCTGGGCTTTACGGTTTGTTGCGCGCGAGAACAGCCCAGCCCGCTCGGCTCCTCACGGGTCTAGACCGCTCGGTGAACTTGTGAACCTATTGACAGAGCTTTGGCGAGAGTTCAGCATTGAAGCGCTTCGAAATGTCCGTTAGACGCGCCGGCCCCTAACGCAGCAAGGACATCCCCCATGACCGACGATTCCGCTGCCTTCCGCGATTCCCGGTTGTCGTTCGACGAACGTGTCGACGACCTACTGGAGCGGTTAACCACCAGTGAGAAGATCGCTCTCCTGCACCAATTCACGCCGGCCTTCCCCCACCTGGGGATCTCCGCGTTTCGCACCGGGCAGGAGGCGCTGCACGGAGTCGCGTGGATGGGACCGGCCACGGTCTTTCCGCAGGCTGTGGGGTTGGGCGCAACGTGGCACCCGGAACTGCTGCGTGAGGTCGGCACGGCGGTGGGCACCGAGGTAAGGGCGATGCGCGCGCGTGACTCGCGGGTGGGGTTGAACGTGTGGTCGCCGACAGTGAACCTGCTGCGCGACCCACGGTGGGGGCGTAACGAGGAGGGCTACGCCGAGGACCCACGGCTCACCGCCGCGCTGGCCACCGCCTACAGCGGCGGGCTGCGCGGCGATCATCCGGTGTACTGGCGCACCGCGCCGCTGCTCAAACACTGGCTGGCGCACAACAACGAGACCGACCGCAGCGTGACCTCCTCGTCAGTGCGCGCCCGCGTGCTGCACGAATACGAACTTCCGGCCTTCCGCGGCCCGGTGGTCGCCGGTACGGTCATAGGCGTCATGCCCGCCTACAACCTGGTCAACGGGCGCCCCAACCATGTGGGCTCGCACCTGCGCGACCACCTGCGGGCCTGGACCGACGCGGAGTTGGTGGTGTGCAGCGACGCCGCCGCCCCCTCCAACCTCGTCGACGAGGAGCACTACTTCGACACCCACGAAGAGTCGCACGCCGCCGCGCTGCGCGCCGGGGTGGACAGCTTCACCGACCACGACCAGGACTCGAGCAAGACCATCGCCCGGCTCACCACCGCGCTGGAAGCCGGCCTGATCGAAACCGCCGACATCGACCGGGCCGCGCGGCGGCTGCTGCTGATGCGGCTACGACTGGGCGAGTTCGACCCCGACGTCGACCCCTACGCCGGCATCGGAGTCGACCAGATCGACACACCCCACCATCAGGCCCTGGCCCAGCGCGCCGCCGAGGAGGCGGTGGTGCTGTTGAAGAACGACGCGGCGCTGCCGCTGGACTCGGGGCGCATGCGACGGCTCGCCGTTGTGGGCCCCCTGGCCGACGAGGTCAAGCTCGACTGGTACAGCGGCGACCTGATCCGGCGCTGCTCGCCGCTGGAGGGGCTGCGGGAACGGCTGGGTGCCGGCACCGTCGTCCACGCCGAGGGCGCCGACCGGATCTTGCTCCAAGCGGTCGACGGCGGGCGGTGGCTCACCGTCGCCCCCGAGACCCCCGACCGCAGCGGAGAAGACTCCGCCGCCCTCAACCCCGCCCACGTCAGCGGCACGACCGAACTGCCGCCGGTGACGCTGTCCGACGTGCCCTCTGAGCTGGATCTGCTCGACTGGGGCGGCGGGGTGGTGACGCTGCGCGCCGTGGCCAACCGGCACTACCTCTCCGTCGGCGACGACGACCTGCTGCGTGCCGACAAGGAACAGCCCGGCGGCTGGGTGGTCCAGGAAACCTTCCACCTGGAACCGGTCTCCACCGAGGGAGGCA
Source organism: Salinactinospora qingdaonensis (assembly GCF_039539445.1). NCBI lineage: Bacteria > Bacillati > Actinomycetota > Actinomycetes > Streptosporangiales > Nocardiopsidaceae > Salinactinospora > Salinactinospora qingdaonensis. Next base: position 34,268 of record NZ_BAABDD010000022.1, on the reverse strand, counting down.
ACAGTGGTGCGCACCGCCTGTTCCATCTGGGCAGTGGTCGCTACGTGAGCGCCGACCCGGCCACCGGCGCCCTCCGGGTCTTCTCTCGCGACGCCGAAACCGCCGAACACTTCATGGTGCTGCCCGTCAGCGAGGGCGCCTCGGCCGTGGCCGACGCGGCGCGCGACGCCGACGCGGTGCTCGTGGTCGTCGGCAACGATCCGCACATCAACGGCCGCGAGACCGAGGACCGCGCCGATGTGGAACTGCCCGCCCAGCAGCGGCGGCTGGTCGAGGCAGCCCGAGCGGCGAACCCGCGCACAATCCTGGCCATGACCAGCAGCTACCCTTACGCGGTGCCGGACTTGCACGAGGAGTTGCCCGCGCTGCTGTGGAGCGCCCACGGCGGGCAGGCGGCCGGCCACGCACTGGCGCGCGTGCTGCTCGGCGAGGTCTCCCCCGCCGGGCGGCTGCCGCAGACCTGGTACCGCTCCACCGGAGACCTCCCGGACCTGCTGGACTACGACATCATCGGCGCGGGCGCCACCTACCAGTACTTCACCGGGCCGGTGCTGTACCCCTTCGGCCACGGCCTGAGCTACACCTCGTTCGGCTACACCGACCTGCGCGTCGAACGCTCCGAGACGACGGTCACCGCGGAGTTCACGGTGACCAACACCGGTGAACGCCCCGGCGACGAGGTCGCCCAGCTCTACATCCGCGCCCTTGACCCGCGCGTGCCCCGCCCGCGGCGGGAGTTGCGCGGCCACTGGCGCGGGCATCTGCGCCCCGGCGAGTCGCAGCGGGTGTCCCTGGCGTTTCCGGTGACCGAGTTGGGCCACTGGGATGTGGCCCATGGGCGTTGGACTGTCGACCCGGGAAGCTACGAGATCCTGGTCGGGCGCTCCAGCGAGGCGATCGAGCTGCGCAGCGTGGTGACCGTGACAGGCGCGGCTCCGCAGCCGCGGCCGGCGCTCAGTGACGGGATCGAGGCGTGCGCGTTCGACGAGTGCGACGGCATTGTCCTGGCCGACCGCGACAAGCAGCGCGGCGACGTGGTGGCCTGCGACGGCGAGCACCCCGGCCGTCTGCTGTTCCGCGACTGTGATCTCACCCCGGCCCCGCGCACGGTCACCTTCGAGGTGGCACGCGAGTCCGCCGGCGCGGCTAGCGTGGAGCTGCGTTCGGGCGAGACACCGATCGCCACCGCGACCGTGCCCAGCACCGGCGACCGCTACACCTGGACCCGGGTGAGCGTTCCCGTGGCGATCCCGGCGGGCACCCATGACCTGCGGCTGATCCTGTGCGGCTCGCTGCGGCTGAACCGCGTCGACTTCTCGGCCACCGGCTGAGCCCTCTTCCGGCTCGGTCCCCACCGGCGCGGGGGTGGGACGGGAGCGGGGAAGCGCCGCCGGCCCGGTGCGGCGGGTCCGCTGCGGTGCCCGTCGGTCCCGTCCCCTCCGCGCCCTCCCCCGCGTGGCCCCGCAGCGAGGTCGCGAGGGGCTCAGATCGGCGAGGCCCCGAGCGCAACGCCGGCACCCTGCGAGAGCGTGGCCATCCAGTCGGCGATGCGTTCGCGGGCCTGGCGCCCAAGGCGCGTGCCTAGCTCGTCGAAAACGTGGGTCGCTTCGGGGTAGATGTCGAGCCGGGCGGGGCTGCCGGCCAGCGCCCAGCGGTTGGCCAGCAGGACCGAGTCGTCGACGAGCATATCGGCTTCCCCGACGGTGAACAGGGCGGCGGGCATACCGTCCAGATCGGCCCACAGGGGCGAGATCTCGGGGTGGAACAGGTCGGTGTCGCCGGCGTAGGCGCGGATGTGCCAGGCCAGCTCCGCCGCCGAGATCACCGGCGTGGCCGATGTGGAGTTGCGGTGGCTGGGTAAGACGTTGGCCAGGTCGAAGGCGCCATAGGTGAGCACGGCTCCGGCGACACGTTCCAGCACCTCGGGACGGGAGGTGCGCAGCCGCACGAGCAGCGCCGCGATGAGGTTGGCGCCGGCCGACTCCCCGACGAGGATGATCCGATCGCTCCCCAACTCCCGCTTCCCGTGGCGGGCCAGCCACACCGCCACCGTCTCGAGATCGGCGACGGCCGCCGGGTAGGGGTGTTCGGGCGCCCTGCGGTAGCCCACCGAGACTGCGGTGACGACTGCCCGGTCGCGCAGCAGGCCGAGCCATTCGTCGTACATGTCGTTGTGGCCGGTGGTCCAACCGCCGCCGTGGGCGTGCAGCACGATGGCGCCGGGCCGCTCGTGGGCGAGTACGCGGAGGTCCACCCCGGCGACGTGGCGGTGGTGGGCATCGGGGTCGCGCGGTTCCACCTGCTCCTCCCATGCCTGGCGCACCGTCTCCAGGTACCCCTCGTGGAGGGGCGTACTGGCCAGCGCCTCTCCGGCGTCGGCGTAACACGCACGCTGTTCGGCGAGGTCGGCCTCGTCGACGGTGACCAGATACTGCTCCAGCGCCACGGCTCCGGAAGCGAAGTGCAACTCGGCCATGACCGTTTCCCCCTCTTCTGTCGTGGTTGCGGGCCGCAGCCTCCGCCGCTCCACTGACCGCAACCGCCAACGGAACACGAGCCCGCGGCGACCGGCACGGCAGCGGAGGAGGAAAGAACTGCTGGGCCTTTGCAGGCGGGGACGGCAGGCCACGACACCAGCCGGGGGCAAGGGACGCGAAGCTACCCCACGGCCACGAGAACGGCTACTGGAGACGCCTAGGGCGGTGCCCCGAAAAGGCACCGCCCTAGGCACGCGCTGCTTAAAGAGAGCCGCCTGGGGGAGTCGAACCCCCGACCTACGCATTACGAGTGCGTCGCTCTGACCGACTGAGCTAAGGCGGCGTAGTCCCACCGCTGCGGCGGACCGGTGCTCAGTTTAGCGCTTCCAGGGACCATCGAGCACATCGCCACGGCTCCGGCGGCGCTGCGACGCTCAGCAACCACTGCGCGCGGGCAGATCACGCTCGTCAGGGGTCTGATCGAGGTAGGTCGTAACCGCGAACTCCAAAAAGCGCGCCACGTCGGCGAAGTTGGACACCAGCCCCAACGAGACCCGGATGGCGCCGCCTGAGGGCAAGCCGAGCCGGCCGAGGTAGTCCTCAAGCGGGAACGGCCTCTCGGCCCCCGGATCGGCCAGCGCGACCGGATCGAGGTTGAAGGCCGCCTCTCCAGCCCCGGGGTTACAAAAACAGCCGGTCCGCAGCGAAATACGGTGGGCCGCGGCATCTCGCGCGACAACCCGCTCGTCGATGACCCTGCCGCGCGGGTCCAAGAAGTTGAACGCCACCGTTCCGCCGCGCGCTCGCGTCGTGGCCGGCCCATACAGCCGAACCAGCGGCATCCCCGTGGAGTGGCGCGCCGCGGTGAGGTGGTCGATGAGCCACCCCGTTAGGCAGCGAACCCGCGTATGGACGGGGTCGACGCCGATCTCGTCCAGCCACCCCAGGCCGGCCTCGATATCGGGGATGGACAGGAAGTTCACGGTGCCGTCCTCGAAGCCTGCCTCGTCGCCGGCGAGGCGGTGCCAGTCGCCAAGGACACTGGCCGCGGTGATGGTGCCGCCCGAGAACCATGGCCGCTCCAGCCGCGCCAGAGCCTGCCTGCGGGCCACGAGACAGCCCAAACCGGTGGGGTAGCCGCAAACCTTGTACCAGCTCACCGGCACGAAATCGGGTTTGACCTCGCTCAAGTCGAGCCGGTTGGCCGGGGCGAAGGCCGCGGCGTCGAGTAGGACGTCCCACCCGTACTCGTGAGCGCTTTCGATCCAGTCAAGCGAGTGCTGGACGCCGGTGAAGTTGCTTTGGGCCGGGTAGGCGAACAGGCCGACACGGCCACCGGCGCGCTTGCGCCCCCGCAGGCTGGGCAGCCACGGCCGCGACCGGCGCAGCACCTCCTCCACCTCGGTGGGGTCAGCGCGAAGGTCGGAACCGGCGATCCCGACGGTGTCGAGTGTGGCGCCACGCGAACGGGCGAACTCCCGGATGCCGTTGACCGAATTGTGGTTGTCGACGAGTTGGGCGAACCGGCGGCCGGGGCGGAACGGGTACGCCTCCCCCACCAGCCGGCAAGCGCCGGTGGCGTTGGGAGTGAAGATCGCAGTGTATTCCTGGGGCGAGGCATTGAACCGGGCCAAAACGGCGGCCCGGGCACTTTCGACCAGTTGGGTGGAGGCCTGCGAACTCGGGCTGGCCGAATGCGGGTTGCCGAAGCAACCGCGCTCAAGGCGCTGGACGTGGTGCTGTAACTGGCGGTGGGCGGCAAGACCTGCGCCGGTGTAATCCAGGTAGACGTGGCCCCCGTGGTCGAGGTAGGCGTACTCGGTGGCGCGCACCTCGTCGAGGTGGAGCGTATCGGCGTACTCCGGATAATCGTGCAGGAAAGCCGACTGTCGGGGAACCGACGGGAGTGGAGCGGAGACGGCTGGAACCTCTCCCACCGGCACGCGTTCCGGCCCGCCCGATGACGGTTCGTCCGTCCCCGGTGACGAGGCCGTGTGATCTCCACGCTGCATAACAATCCCCCTGCTTGGGACTTTCCCGCGCAGAAGAACACCGATCCAGCTACGACACGGCCTTTAGTCAGAATTTACACAGCCGGGCAGGCAGCTCGCGTGTCCGCCTTGCCTTCCTGCGCACCCCACCTAGTGAACTGCAAAAATACGTAAAAGTCAGCAGATCGTACGCCGCGACACTCAGTCAAGAAAAGCAGTCCACGCCCTTGCGGCGGAATGGATTAGCCGTCATTTTCCCGGAAAGCGAAAAAACGGACATAACTTCTTGGGGGGTCCCTGTCACGACGACCGGCTGGCAGGTGGGACACCCTCGCAGCGGCGTGGGCGATCCCGGCGACGTCGCCGCTCGCCTCCCGTCCTCCCAGCGCCTCACGCCGGCTAAGCCCCTGGACTCCGGCGACTGCCCCGGGGTCACCGGCACACGGTGGCGTCCTCTGGCGGCTCGGCCTCGATGAGGTAAGTGTCGACCGTCTCGTCAACGCAGACGCTGCCGCTGCGGTAGGCCGTGTGCCCACCGCTTTCGTGGGTGAGCAGCACCCCCGACTCCAGGGCACCGGCCAGGTTCTGCGCCCACTGGTAGGGCGTGGCCGGGTCGCGCGTGGTCCCCACGACCAGGATGGGGGCGGCCCCCGGCGCGTCGACCTGGACCGGCTCGACCGTGGCCTCGGCGGGCCAGTAGGCGCAGGGCAGCGCGCCCCACGCGAGCGAGGGGCCAAACAGCGGCGCTATCTCGGCGGCCTCGGCCGCGGCGTCGGCGTAGGCGTCGATATCGCGGGGGTTGGGGTGGTCAGAGCAGTTCACCGCGATGAGCGCCGCTGTGGTGTTCTCGTAGTCCTCGCCGGGCTCGCGGTCATAGAGCTGGTCGGCCAGGCGCAGCAGGGCGGTGCCGTCCCCGTCGAAGGCGTCGGCGAGCGCGTCGCGCGCCCGGGGCCAATACGACTCGTTGTACAGCGCAGAAATCAGCGCTGTCTCCACCCGGGTCCGGTTGACCTCGCGGCCGTCGCCCATGGTGGTAGCCAGTGGCTCCCGCTGAGCCGCCACCAGGAGATCACTCAGGTTGGCGGTGGCCTGCTCGGCGGTGGTGGCTCCGCCGCGTGCCAGCGGGCAGCGCCGTAGGCTCAGACAGTCGTCGATGAAGGCTTCGAGGGCGAGCGTGAACCCCTCCGCCTGGTGCAGGCTCATCTGGAGCTGGTTGAGGTTGGGATCGATGGCGCCGTCCAGCGCGAGCGCCCGCACTCGCTCGGGGAACAGGTCGGCGTAGACCGCGCCGAGGTAGGTGCCGTAGGACTTGCCGAGGTAGGTGAGCGCGGTGTCGCCGAGCACGCCGCGCAGCACATCCATGTCCCGGGCGGTGGAGACGGTGTCCATATGCGGGAGCAGCTCGCCGGAGCGGCGCTCGCACGCCTCGACGAACTCCCGGTTGACCTGCGCCAACTCGGCGCGCTCTCGCGGGGTCAGCCGCGCTACCGCTGAGTCGCCGTCGCTGCCGGCATCGTGGCCGAGGTAGTCGTCGAGCCCGTCCCGGTCGAGGCAGCGAACGGGGCTGCTCTCGCCGACGCCGCGCGGATCGAAGCCGACGATGTCGAACTCGGCGCGCAACCGCTCGCTGAGGGCGCTGCCGGCGACGCTGACGTAGTCCACCCCCGAGCCCCCCGGACCGCCCGGGTTCACCAGGAGCGACCCGCGGGCGTGGCCGTCGGCGGCGGGCAGCCGTTTGACGGCGATCTCCAGGCGTTCGCCCTCCGGGGCGTCGTAGTCCAGCGGCACCTCGACGGTGGCGCACTCGAAGCCCGCCGCGTCATCCCCGCAGCCGCGCCACCTGACCTGCTGCTCGTAGAACGTCGCGAGCCCCGCCGGGGCGGATTGGCCCTGCTGCCCGGAGTCGGCGGCGCACCCGGCTGCCAGCAGCGACACGACCATGGCCAAGGCGACACACCGGGAGCCGCGCTTCAACCGGCCTCGCCCTCGTCGTCGGAGGTCGAACGCTGGCCATGGGTGCTCTCGTAGGCCTGGCGGGGACCGCATACATCGGCGCGGTCGCAGGCGCAGCGCCGTCCCCCGTCGTTGAGCCGCACCACGACCTTCTCGCGGGGAACGTCGTGGCCGATCACCACCCCGTCACCTTCGGGGGTGCCGACCTTGCTGCCCGGGTCGGGGGTGCTGGCCTTGAACTCCTGGTAAAGAGGGTGCTCGTATTTGAGGCAGCACATGAGCCGACCGCACGCGCCGGCGATGCGCATCGGGTTGACGGGGAGGTTCTGGTCCTTGGCCATGCGAACCGACACCGGCTCGAAGTCTTTGAGGAACGTGGCACAGCACAGGTCACGCCCGCATGGACCGATACCGCCCTGGAGCCGTGCCTCGTCACGCGCGCCGACCTGGCGAAACTCCACCCGAGTGTCGAGGGCGCGCGACATTTCGCGGATGAGGTCACGAAAGTCCACCCGGTGGGGGGCAGAGAAGTAGACCACGAAGGTGGGGCCCTCCGAGAGGTAGTCAACCCCGACCACCTTCATGGGCAGGCCGTTGGCGCGAATCAGTCGCTTGGCCTGAGAACGGGCCTCGGCACGGCGGGTGCGGTTGCGCTCGTCTCGGGCGATGTCGGCGCGCGTGGCCATGCCCTCGCATACCGGAAGGTCGTCGACCTCCTCGCTCACCCACTCCGGCGCCCAGACGCACTCGGCCACCTCAGGACCGTCGTCGGTGGGAACAAGCACCTTGTCGCCCACGCTCGGGCTGTGACCGCCCGGGTCGAGGTAGTACAGCCGACCGTAACGCTCGAAGCTCACCGCCATCATCATGCCCACGAGCACACCATAGGTCGTTGTCGTGCTTCACGTCACCGTCATGGCGCAGGCGATGCGGGATCGCCGTGGCACCGAGGGGGCAGCGGGGCGCCGGCGCGTGTTCACCCCATGTACAGCGCGGCGGTCATGGCCTCCAGCGCAATCTGGGGATGGACGTTGGCGGCGATGCGGCGGCGACAGGCCATGATGGCATCGATACGCCGCAGGGTCGCCTCGGGGGTGGAACGCTCGGCGATACGCCGTAGCTGACTGTCGTGGCTGGCTGTGGACAGCTCAACCTGCGCCCCCACCTGTTTGGCGAGCACATCGCGGTAGAAGGCCACCAGATCCAGCAGCGCGAGATCGTAGGTGTCGCGCTTGATTCGGGTGGCGCGGCGCTTCTGCTCCTCCTCCAGGCTTTTGAGGGCTCCCGCGGCGCCGCGCACCGCCTTGGCGACCCCCTTGCCTGTGGCGCCCTCGCCATAGGCCGCCTTCAGGTCGGACTTCTCCCGCTCGTCGAGCTCGCTGGTTTTCGCCTTGGCCTCGGCCTCAGCCAGTTCGTGCAGTTGGGCGGCGGCGGAGACACACGCCCCCATCCCTTCCAACATCCCGGGGATGGCCAGCACCTGCTCGCGACGCTCCCGAGCAGCGGGGTCGCGGACGAGTTCGCGGGCCCGCTCCACGTGGCCGGCCGCGGCGCGTGCGGCCTCTGCTGCCACCGTCGGGTCGACCCCGTCGCGCGAGACGAGCAGCTCGGTGACGGCCTCGGGGCTGGGCATGCGCAGGTTGACCACGCGACAGCGCGAGCGGATCGTGACGAGCAGGTCCTCGGCTGTGGGGGTGCACAGCAGCCACACGGTGCGGCTGGAGGGTTCCTCGACCGCCTTGAGCAGTGCGTTGGAGGCCGCCTCGGTGGCCCGGTCGGCGTCCTCGAACAGCACCACTCGGAACCTGCCGCCCGTGGGACGCGACGCCGCCTGCAATACCAATTCGCGGGTCTTTTCCACCCCGAAGCTCAAGCCGCTGGGGCGCACGTAGAACACGTCAGCGTGCGTGCCGGCGAACACTTGGTGGCAGGAGTCGCAGTGCCCGCACCCGCCGTCGTGGCACTCCAGTGCCGCGGCGAAGGCGCGGGCGGCTTCGGCGCGCCCCGAGCCCGGCGGCCCGGTGAACAGCCAGGCGTGCGTCATGGCCCCGCCGTCGCCGCCGGCGAGCAGGTCGGCAGCGCCGTGCGCGGCAGCGCGCAGTTGATCGGTGACCGCGTCCTGGCCTACCAGGTCGTCGAAGACGCTCATCGGGACTCAAGCATACGAGCAGCGGGCGACATCGCGGACTGACTGCCCAACGATTCGGTGCCGGACTCTCCACAACGCACCCACGGTGAACGTCGGTGGTGAGGTGAGACGACCGTGACCGCCATGACGTGTCGCCGCCCGGCGATTCTCGGGACGCTCACACAGCTTCAGGCCGGTTCACGACGGGGGCGTGGACCGGCCCTCGCTGTCACTCCCGGATGACCGGGATCATGTTGGTGACGGCCTCTGAGTCGTCGGGGACGGGGTCGGGCAGGATCGGCCGGATGCGACGCTGGATCGCGCGCGTGATCTCCTCGGGGGACTCTTGAGCGTCGAGCACCAGGTAGCGCTGGGGCTCGCGCTCGGCGAGGTCACGGAATCCCTGGCAAACGCGCTCGTGGAACTCCGCCGCCTCGGCCTCGATCCGGTCGGTGGGGCTGGCGTGACGCGCCAGACCCGCCGCTGCCGGCACGTCGAGCAGCACCGTGAGGTGAGGCACCAACCCTTCGGTGGCCCACCGGTTGATCTCCACGATCTCGGACTCGGCCATCTCCCGGCCGGCGCCCTGGTAGGCGAGGGTGGAGTCGACGAAACGGTCACTGATGACGATGGCGCCGCGTTGCAGTGCCGGACGGATCACCGAGTTGACGTGCTCGGCGCGGTCGGCGGCGTAGAGCAGCGCCTCAGCCCGCGACGACATGCCGGTGTGCTCCTTGTCGAGCAGCAGGGCACGCAGCCGGGTGCCCAGCTTCGTGGCGCCGGGCTCGCGGGTGGTGACCACGTCGAAGCCCTCATCGCGCAGCCAGATGGAGAGCTGGCGCACCTGCGTGGACTTACCGGCCCCCTCACCGCCTTCGACGACGATGAACGTGCCGGGCACGGGTGTGGCCTCCTCGTCGCCGCCACGCTTGACCGGCACCCCGCGTAGCGCCGCCCACAGCTCTACCGCCAGGGAAACGTCGGCGGGCTCGCGGTTCATCCGCCGGTAGCACACCAGCGCCAGCACGAGGGTAAGCACAGCCATGATCAGCAGCACGGCCGCTGCGCCGGAGAAGTCGTAGGTCAGCTCGCCCAACGGCAGCGTGTAGGAGCCGACCAGGCCCGCGGCGACCGCGGCCACCGCCGCCACGCCCATGAGCGCGACCCGCGCAGCCGCGTAAACGAACCCGAACGCACCGGCGCGGTCGTGGTCGGCGACCTCGCGGTCGAGCAGCGTGACTCCGGTCGCCCAGGCGAGCCCCGCCCCGATCCCCACAGCCGTGACCGCGCCGGCGGCGAAGACCATGTTGGGGATCAGCCCGGCCAGCAGCAGGGCGGCGCCGGCCATACCGACACTGAGCCCGAAAAGGCGCCGGCGGCTGAAATCGCGCAGCACCCGCGGCCCGATGAGGACACCGGCGACCACACCGGTGAAGACCGCGCCGACAAGGACCCCGAAGCCGGCGTTGCCCGCTCCGACCGTGGGCACGAACAACCGCGCGACACCGATCACCGCGCCGGCGGCGGCGAGCGCACCGAGCATCCCCACCGAGAGTCGGCGCACGGTGCCGCCGCGCCAGCCGCTCCACAGCGCCCGCGGCAGCGAAACAGCCCGCCGCTGCTCACCGTGTTCCTTCGCCAGCGGAAGCGTCCACACGACAACGGCGGCGGCGAGGGAGAGGAGAGCGGCGATGTAGAGGGCGATATCGGCGTCGGGGATGCTCATCGGGGGGAACAGCCCGGCCAGCACGGTGGCGGTCGAGGTCACGACCGCGAAAAGCGCGGCAGCCGCCAGCGCCGAACCGTAGGTGGTGAGCAGGTTGAGCTGATCGGCCTGGCCCAGCCACCTCTTCGGCACCAGGCTGGGGGTCGCCGCCTCCTTAGTCGGCGCCCAGAACAGCGCGGCGCACTCGGCCACGAACGTGGCTACCAGCAGCCAGTCGAGCCGCCCCACCAGGGGAACGGACACGTACAGGGCTGCCCGTAGCAGGTCGGCGACGACCATGGTGATGCGGCGGTCGACGCGGCCGGCGAGGGCGTTGGCGAGTGGGCTGAGCACGAGCCACGGCGCGAGCTTGAGGGCGATGACACCGCCGACCGCCGCTGAAATCGTCAGGGGAGGCTGGTCGCGGGTGAGAAGCGCCGCCAAGGACACCAGGGCGAGCAGGCTGAGCCAGTCACCAAGGCTGGACAGCGACAGTGAGATCCACAGCCGGCGGAACGGCTTGCTCGCCAACACACCGCGGGCCCCACTGGGTGCTCCGAGTGATCCGATCGGTCCAGGTCTGCTCATGGCGGTAAAGAGTATCGGGATATCGGGTACAAGACACATGCTCCAGCCAAGCGCCCCCACTTGGCTGTGCCCCTCGCCCCCAACGCGAGGGGTGTGGCCCTGACCGGGCACGGCTGCCGCTCGACGGGAAACCGCTCTCTGACGGCGCTGGGCGGCTCCGCGCTCGGCCGGGTGGACGTCTCGGGAGCACGGGGTTCCGCTCGACCGGCGGTCCCCATGCGATTGTCGGCGGGACTCGCGGTTTCCGGCGGTGACCGGTGTGGTCAGCGGATCCCACCGAGCCCAACCCTACCGCGCCGCAGCGCCGCGCGGTCTGCTTCAGCCACCTCACGTGCGGGCGTCTTACCCCCCCGGGGGAGTACAGGCGCGCCGCCCGGGTATCGCCGTTGAACGGCTGGAGGGGAGGTAGCAGGAGGCCGCGACGGCGGCCGGCGTCGCCAGCAGCCACCCCAGCGCACAAGGCGAGACCCGGGCCCCTTGGCCGCCCGCCTCCCCCGGGCTGCCGAGATCGTGCAGCGGTCGAGGTACGGGCGACGGACGAGCCGTCACATCGCCCCGGCTCTCAGCCGCAACGGGCGGCGCCTCCGACCACCCGCGTTCCCGCGGCGCCGCAACGGCCGGCGAGTCCGCGGGACGCGGTGTCACAGCCGGGGCGTCAGGACTTCTTCGTCGAGGTCGTGGAACTCTTGGCTGAGCCGCTCTTCTTGGCGGGCGCCTTGGCCCGGCGCTCGGCCAGCAACTCGGCGGCGCGCGCGTCGGTGACCGACTCCACCTCGTCGCCTTTGCGCAGGGAGGCGTTGGTCTGGCCGTCAGTGACATAGGGACCGAAGCGCCCGTTCTTGATCACCATGGGCTTGCCCGTCTCGGGGTCGTTGCCCAGCTCCCGCAGCGGCGGCGTGGCCGCCCTGCGTCCCCGCTGCTTGGGCTTGGCGAACAGTTCCCTGGCCTCGTCGATGGTGACGGTGAAGATCTGTTCCTCGGTCTCCAGGGAACGGCTGTCGGTGCCTTTCTTCAGGTAGGGGCCGAACCGCCCGTTTTGGGCCGTGACCTGCTCGCCGTCCAGCTCGCCGACGACACGCGGCAGCGAGAGCAGCCGCAGCGCGTCGTCGAGGGTGACCGTGTCGAGTGACATGGACTTCAACAGTGAGGCGGTCCGTGGCTTGGGCGCGCTCTTGGACTTCGACTTGGTTTTGGTGGTCTTGCTCGCCGCGCCCTCCTCGGGCTCGGGCAGGACTTCGGTGACGTAGGGGCCGAAGCGTCCGCTCTTGGCCATAATCGTGTGCCCGGTCTCCGGGTCGGTCCCCAGCTCGCGGTCACCGCTGGGCTGGGCGAACAGCTCCTCAGCCCGTTCCTTGGTCAGCTCGTCGGGAGCGAGGTCCTCGGGCACGTTGACACGTTGGCCGTCGCGCTCCATGTAAGGCCCGTAGCGCCCGACACGCAGCACGATGTCGGTGTCGGGCAGCGGGAAGGAGCTGATCTCCTTGGGGTCGATGTGGGCGAGTTGGTCCTCCACCAGCTCTCGCAGGCCCGTCTCGTCGTCACCACCGAAGTAGAAGTGGCGCAGCCATGGCCCTCGCTGCGCCTCCCCGCGCGCGATCTCGTCGAGCATGTCCTCCATGCGTGCGGTGAAGTCGTAGTCGACGAGGTTGCCGAAGTGCTTCTCCAGCAGTTGCACGACGGCGAACGCCAGGAAGGAGGGCACCAGCGCCGTGCCCTTCTTGAACACGTAACCGCGGTCGAGGATGGTACCGATGATGGAGGCGTAGGTGGAGGGGCGGCCGATCTCGCGCTCTTCCAACTCCTTGACCAGCGTGGCCTCGGTGTAGCGCGCCGGCGGGCGGGTGCTGTGGCTCTCAGCCTCGATCTCTTCAGCCTTGAGGGGATCGCCCTCTTCAACCGGCGGCAACCGGCGCTCACGGTCCTCCAACTCGGCTTCGGGATCGTCGGAGCCTTCGACGTAGGCCTTGAGGAAACCGTAGAACTCGATGATTTTTCCGGTGGCGGTGAACTCGACCCGCTCACTGGAAGCGGAGGTCCCCGTGACCTTGACCGTCACCGACTCGCCGCGGGCGTCCTTCATCTGCGAGGCGACCGTGCGCTTCCAGATCAGTTCGTAAAGGCGAAACTCCGGGCCGCTCAGACCGGTCTCGGCTGGAGTGCGGAACGAGTCGCCCGCCGGACGGATAGCTTCGTGGGCCTCCTGGGCGTTTTTGACCTTACTGGTGTAGACCCGCGGCTTGGGCGGCACGTAGGAGTCGCCGTAGAGACGCAGCGCCTGGTCACGGGCAGCGGCGATCGCGTTCTCCGACAGGGTGATGCTGTCGGTGCGCATGTAGGTGATGAACCCGTTCTCGTAGAGCCGCTGCGCGATCTGCATCGTCTGCTTGGCCGAGAAGCCGAGCTTGCGCGAGGCCTCCTGCTGCAACGTGGTGGTGCGAAACGGGGCGTAGGGGGCGCGCTTGTAGGGCTTGCGCTCGATGGAGTCGACCGTGAAAGCGGTGCCGCTCAACCGTTCGGCCAGGCCGCGGGCAGCCTCGGCGTCGAGGTGGAGCACTCCCTTAGCCGAGCGCAGTTGGCCCTCGGAGGTGAAGTCGCGGCCCTGGGCCACCCGGGCGCCGTCGACCGAGACGAGGTGGGCGGCGAAGCTGGCGGGAGCGTCGCTGTCATCGGCGGCTCCAGCGCCCATGAACAGCGCCTTGAGCCCCCAGTACTCAGCGGGGACGAAGGCGATGCGCTCACGTTCGCGCTCGACGACCAGGCGCGTGGCCACCGACTGCACCCGGCCGGCCGACAGCTTGGGCATGACCTTCTTCCACAGCACCGGTGAGACTTCGTAGCCGTAGAGACGGTCGAGAATCCGCCGGGTCTCCTGGGCGTCGACCAGCCGCAGGTTGAGGTCGCGGGTGTTTTGCGCGGCGCTTTGGATGGCTTCGCGAGTGATCTCGTTGAACACCATCCGCCGCACCGGGATCTTGGGTTTGAGCTCCTCGCGCAGGTGCCACGCGATGGCCTCCCCCTCGCGGTCCTCATCCGTGGCGAGGTAGAGTTCGTCAGCTTCCGACAGCAGCTCTTTGAGCTTTTTGACGTGGGCTTTCTTATCGGAGTTGACGACGTAAAGCGGCTCGAAGTCAGCTTCGACGTTCACACCCAGGCGCGCCCACGGCAACTCCTTGTATTTGGCCGGAATCTCGGCGGCTTTGGTGGGCAGATCCCGGATGTGGCCGATGCTGGACTCCACGACGTATCCCCGGCCGAGGTAACCGGCGATCGTCTTGGCCTTGGCAGGCGACTCGACGATGACGAGACGGTTGCCTCCGCTGGTTGCGGCCGTGGTTGAGCCGGTTGAGCCGTTCTTGCCGGCGCTGCCCTTCTTGGGTGGCACGCTGTTCCCCTACGTCTAACTGTCTTTAAAGCCTTGTGTCGTCTATAACGATCCGAGTTCGCGAATCGTGGACTATCGGTCCCCGGCAACTGACGGTAACCGAAGGACCAAGGCCGCGCCGCCCACGCGGGTGAGGGCGGCTGGCCACTTAGGGCCCCTGAGATGTTCTCGTTGTGGCCATGTGGTGATTACCCAAACGACCGCACGCTATGGCACAACCCCCGTCGGCAGTCGCAGAATAAGCGCAATGGTGGAATACGAGTACCAGGATCTCCGGTTCCCACGCGGTAGCACACGCGGGGCCACTCGCCAAGCTCTCACGGAACACGCCGAATACGGGCACTGGGAACTCGCCAGAGTGCGGTTGTACCCCGACGGCACTCGACGTGTCACGCTGCGCCGAAAGATCATCCGCCCCGTCCGAACGATGTGATTTAAGCCACAATGGTTGTCCCTGGTGGGCGTGGCCGGCCCCAGACAACAAAGCGGTGAGCCCCCGGAATATTCCAGGGGGCTCACCGCTTCGGCGTACGGCCACCCCATCCGCTTGCTCCCGCCCGTCCGCCGCGTATGCCGGCGGGACACCGGATGGCCGGCCGCACCGGCGCTCATCCGCACGCCCCTCCCCCGTCTGGTCCGCCGCGATCGTAAAGACGGCAGGGAGGGACACGGTGACGGCCGGACCGCCGATTCACAATCTCTTATCGGTGCCGCTGAGGTGACCGGAACGTGTCCAAGGCTCCGGCCCACAACGGCACACGCTTACTTGGCAGGTGTGGGAGATTACTCACGGCCCCGCAAGGGCAGGCCCACCTCCCACGGGAAGGCCGGCCGAGGCGCCGCTGAGACAGCCCTCGGCTCAAGAGGCCCCGAAAGGCCCAACCCGGCCGAGGGCGACTAGCGCCCCCCGACCGCAGCGCCGGTGTCCTCGGCTGCCGCGCCCGCGACACCGGCGACCGCACCGACAGCGTTACCCGCGACGTTCACCGGGGTGTCAACGTCGACGACCCCTTGGTTGCCGCCAACGGCCGAACCATTGCCAGACGTTTCGATGTCCTTACGTTGCGTCACCACCACAGCGCCGACGTCTTCGGAGGTCGCTCCGGAGACGCCCAGGACGGCGGCGACCGCGTTACCAGATGCGTTCGCCGGGGCGTCGAGATCAGCGACGAGTTGGTTACCACCGACCGCTGAGCCGTTGCCGGAGGTCATGACCTCGGCTGCGTGCCCGCCGCCGGAGTGACGCATCGGCACGGTGGCGGTGCTTTCCCCCTCCTGCGCCAGGGAAAGGGCGCTGTCGACGGGCCGGGCCAGCACTCCCCCGTCCCTGTTGGGGTTGGGGATGGTGTTCTGGGTGTCCACGACCGGTGTGAGCCCGTCGGTGGTGCGTTCGACGTGACCGAGGGTCTCCTTGATCTCCTCGGTGACCGCGAGCTCGCCGCGCTCGGAGGTGGCCCCCTCGGCGTTCGGGAGAGTGTCGGCGAGCGAAATCCCGGTGCCCATGGCGACGAATCCGGCTGTGAGCAGCGCTATTTTTGTCGAGCTGCGAACCCACGTGCGCATGTGGGATGTCCTTTCAGCGATTGTTCGGATGAGCTGAGATCCTGACGACCGCGGCGACTGTCGCTCCTGGCGAGAGCGAGTGTTCACGGCCCGGATCGTCCGGTATCGCCCGTCTGGCTGACGGGTCGTGCCGGGACACGAAGGGCGAGCGGCGTTCTTTCGCCTCCACCCGCCCCTACAGCTCCGCCCTGGCTGGGCGGGGCTGGCGTGACCGCCGCGCCGCGTTGTCGCGGCGGTCACGCCAGCCCCCGGTCCGTGGACCGGGAGCCGCGCGGGTTACGGCGGACCCATGGAGTCGCGGTTCAGCATGACGGCGCCCGCGGCTGTGACGATCGCGGTGGCCGCGATACCGGCACAGGCGAGGATGGTGGAACCGGCGGCCGGGAGGCTGGTTACGAGGGCGCGCGACGCGGTGGGGGAACCGTAGGTGGAGGGGGTGTCGTTGGCTGTGGGCGACGCGGATGCGGCAGCGGATGGGGCGGGGGCATGGTCGTTCTCCTCGTTGTCGGGGTCACGAAGATGCGCCGAAGATTCCGGGGCCCGGGGAGGCCCCGGCGGCAGCGGGCCGGACTGGTCGGTGGACTCGGCACGGGGCAGCCACACGCTGGGCATGTCCATCTCGGCTGTAGGGGTGGCACACCCGGCTGTGGCGGGTGCGGCGGTGGCACCGGAAGGAGGGGCGCTGGACGGCGCCTCGGTGGCGTGCGCGCTGGTCACAGCGACGAGAGAGCCTGCGGCGACAACAGCGGCAAGGGTGACAAAAGCCGTTTTTCGCGACGTGTTGTGCGCACTCGGCATGGCAGGTCCTTGAAAGTTGAAAGGGGCGCGCGTTACGAGACGGTTCCGAAAAGGGCCGGGTCTTGGTCGGCAGAGGCGCGAGGAGTGTGCAAACGCACATTCGGCGACGAGGGCCGGGAAACGGGGGCGCCTAGGCTGATCCGGGCGAGGAGCTAGTCAGGCGAGAAGGAAGGGTCGTCGGCGGCGTAACGCGCGACGAAAGCAGGAGCCGCGGGCAGTGAGACACGGTGCGCGACGGGGCGCAGCGAGTCGATTCGGCTGGCGAGGAACGCGGGCGGAGTAGCTCCCGGAACCGACACGGAGGAAACCGAGGACGTGGTGGCGCTGGACTCGGAGCTGTGCGGCCACAGCGGTGCGCTGGCTGGGGTTTCCTCGCCGGCGAGGTCAACACGGCCGGCACTGGTTTCCTTGCCGGAGGCGACGATGTTGAAGGTCGGCACGTCCTCCGGGGCGGGGACGTCTGCCGCACCTTCGGTGCTGGTGTCCGCTGAGGCGGCGCCGGCCGAGGAGACCTCTCGGTCAGCGCCGGCACGCTCGGCTCCCCGGCTTTCAGCGGGTGCCGACTCGGTCTGCGGCGCTTCCGCTGCATCGCCGTTGGACGTCGGCGCGGAACGGTCGGAGCCGGCGCTCTCTGCACCGGTGATGCCGCTGATCGCGTCGCCGGTGGAAGCGTTGTCGACCGTCTGACGCACCCCCGACGCGACCCCTTCCGTCGAGCCGGCGAGCCCTCGCGACACGCCCTCGGTGAGGGCTGCCGTGCCCGCCTGTAGCGAACGGTCGGCGTGGGAGCTGATACCGCGGCCGGCCTCGACGGTGTCGCTGACCGCCTCGTCGGCTTCGTCGGCGACGCTGGTCACCACCGCCGCGGAGTCGCCCTTGAGAGCACTGTCGACGGCCCCACCGACCGGGGACGCCGAGGTCGCGCCTTCGGCAGCGGCGTCGACGGCTTGCCCCAACGCCACGGTGGCGGGCTCCAGCGGAGCATCCTCGGCCAGTGCCGAGCCAGCACCGCCGAGCAGCCACCCCGCGGCGGCGATCCCGCCCAGCGTGAGAAGACGAAGGACTGTGGGAGCCAGGGAGCCACGAGCCGCGCCAGCGGGACGTTCCCGCTGCTGCCGGCTCGCGAACACCATGGTCACCCCTTTACAGGAAACATACGTGACGGCCTTGGCGGCGATGAGCACCACGACCGACACGTAAAGCTACGTGACATCGACGCACTGTAATTTACCACTGGCGACGCTGGCCGGCGCAACCGGAACGACAGAATCCACCTGGAGATCTTTACCGGGCCGCCCCGGCGGTAACCGAGGTTGCGCGCGGGGCGGGCCCTCAACTGAGGTCGATGAAGCGGTCGAGTACCCGCACGCCGAAGCGCAACGACTCCACCGGCACCCGCTCGTCAACGCCGTGGAACATGCCGGCGAAGTCGAGTTCCGGGGGCAGACGCAGTGGCGCGAACCCGAAGTTGCGGATTCCGAGCCGTTGGAAGCTCTTGGCGTCGGTGCCACCTGACATGCAGTAGGGCACGGTCCGCGCCCCCGGGTCTTCGGCCTGGAGCGCGTCGGTCATGGCGGTGACGATCCCGCCCTCGAAGCCGGTCTCGACCGCCGGCAGGTGGTGGATGAATTCCCGAGTCACCTTGGGGCCGAGGAGCCGGTCGATCTCGGCGAAGAACTCCTCCTCCATGCCCGGCAGGAACCGGCCGTCGACCTCGGCTGTGGCGGTGCCGGGGATGACGTTGGCCTTGTAGCCGCCGTTGAGGACGGTGGGGTTGATCGAGTGGCGCAGTGTTGCGCCGATCATGTTGGCGATGGGTCCGAGTCGGGCCACCACGCTTTCGATGTCGTCCTCGTCAAAGGGGATGTCGAATTCTTGGCAGATCTCTTCCAGCAGTTCCCGAACGGCCTTGGTGAGCTGGACGGGGAAGGTGTGCCGCCCGAGTCGGGCGACGGCCTCGGCGAGTTCGGTGACGGCGTTGTCGTCGTTGACCATCGAGCCGTGTCCGGCTTTGCCGCGGGCGGTCAGCCGCAGCCACGCGATGCCTTTCTCCGCGGTCTCGATGAGGTACAGCCGCCGGTCCTGGTTGATGGTCAGGCTGAAGCCTCCGACTTCGCTGATGGCTTCGGTGCAGTCGGCGAACAGTTCCGGGTGCTGGTCGACGAGCCACTGCGCCCCCCATGTGCCGCCGGCCTCCTCATCGGCGAGGAAGGCGAGCACGATGTCGCGGGGCGGCCTGCGGCCCTCGCGCATGCGCTGGCGTAGCACGGCGAGGATCATGGCGTCCATGTCCTTCATGTCGACGGCGCCGCGTCCCCACACGCACCCGTCGGCGATCTCTGCCGCGAAGGGCGGGTGGGTCCAGTCGGCGGCGTCGGCGGGGACGACGTCTAGGTGCCCGTGGAGCAGCAGCGGCGGTCTCGTCGGGTCGAGGCCGGCGATTCGACCGACGACGCTGCTGCGCCCGGGGTGGGATTCGTAGATCCGCGATTCCACGCCGACCTCGTCGAGCTTGGTGGCGACGTACTCGGCCGCCTCACGCTCTCCGGGCCCGGAGTGGTCCCCGTAGTTGGAGGTGTCGATGGCGATGAGTTCCCGGCACAGGTCTACGACCTCCCGCTCGGCTCGACTCATCGCCTGCTCGTCGTCCACCATGGCGTCCCCCATTCGTCTGGCTGTCGTGGGCTTCCCCCTATGGTCCCCGCATCGGCCAAACGATGTACGAGCAACTCCATACATTTGCTATCGTTGACGACGTCAGGGCGCACAGACGCCCGACATTTCAAGTCCGGGTGGCGGAATAGGTAGACGCGCTAGCTTGAGGTGCTAGTGCCCGTTAAGGGCATGGGGGTTCAAGTCCCCCCTCGGACACCAGATGGCCGGTGAACTCGCAGGTCAGAGTGTATGGTTCACGGTCGTGGAAGGCGGTCGCTTCCAGGCGTTGCACATATAGTGCACACGCTTCAGGAGCGGCCGTTTCGTTTCGCGCTATCTTCGGCGTTCGTCAGCGCCGCCATGCGGCGCGCGTCCATGGCGTCGGCCATCGGCCACCTCGTCGAGGCGATCGGGCCAGAGGAGGCCGTAGACGTCGAGCGTCATCGACGGCTTGGCGTGGCCCAACATCTTCTGCACTGTCCGCTCATCACCCCTGAAGGGATCGCAACTGGTGTGGAGGCACTTTTGGGCGTGAGATCGCCTGAATAAAGTTCTCTTTTGAGCGATGTGCTCCAGCATCGCCCCGAGCAGAGCGAATGCGGCGTCCTTGAGGAGGGAGCGGGTGTGGCGCACCTGGTGGCGGGCCTCTCCTTCCAAGATCTTTTCGATGGACTTCAGTGTGTAGTCCAGGGCGAAGTTGCGATCGATCCAGAGCTGGGCGAGCTGGGAGCAGATGCCGATCCGCCAGTCCGCGAAGTCGGCGTCGATGCGGCCCAGCGAGGGGCGGGGGTGCCCGGAGAGGCCGGCGGCTTCGACACGGCGGGTGTAGGCGGCGCCGATGAGGCATTCCATGGACACCAGCATGTAGGAGATGGCGGTGTAGAAGGGGCGCCCGCTGGAGTGTTCGGCCACGAAGTCCTCGTCGCGCACGCCGTCGACGATGGTCTCGACGGGCAGTTACGGCAGGGGGCGTAACAGTAGGTCGGTGCGGGCTTGGAAAGCGTGGGTGGCGGCAAGTTCTTCGGCGCTCATCAGGTGATCGAAGGTGATGTAGGTGTAGCGGGTGGGCACGCCCAGCGCGGAGAGGGTGCGGATGGCCAGGGCGTTCTGTTCTGCGGTGGTCTCCTTGTTAAAGCGTGCGAGCACCGAGGTGACACCCGATTCCACGCCGAAGAGCATGCGGCACAGGCCTTGGCCGCACAGGTCGCGCCAGAGTTGGGCGCGTTCCAGATGCCAGGCGCGGTCGTGGCTGGGGTCAACGATTCGGTCGATGCGGCAGGAGGACTCCCAGGTCATACCGGCTTGGTGAAGCTGGTTGGCGATGTCGCGGATGCGGGGGAGGCTGTCGGGGCCGTGGCCGATGATCTCCTCGTCGACGAGGTAGAGCGTGCGTGCGGTGCCGGGGTGGCGGTCGAAGGCCGCGCCGATTTCCTCCAGCATCCACGGCAGGGACTGGAGGGTCAGGCTCGACCACATCCCTTTGTGGCCGCGAGGGCAGAAGGAGCAGTAGTTGGTGCAGCCGCGTGAGGTTTCCAGTTGGGCGACGCCGTGGTGGTCAAGCGTTGCCGCTAGCAGATCGAGTTCGGGCAACATGTCGGGTTGGTGGCGGTTGGCCACGGTGGGCGTGCGGCGCACCGAGGGAGGGGTGACCGCCAGTGCGCCGCCGCGGGGAGCGCCGGTGTAGCCCAGTCCGCGGACCTCCTCCAAAGCGAGGTCGCCGTGGTGCCAGGTGATCAGATCGGCGATGGTGGGTTCGCCGGCGCCGCGGGCGATGAGCAGGTGAGGGTAGCGTTGCAGGAGGAGCGCTTCGTTGCGTGCGGTGAGGCTGCCGCCGGCGATCACGGTTGGTGGCTCGGTGAGGGCGAAGGTGTGGTCGAGAGCACGGGTAAGCAGGTCGTGTTGGCCGAAGGTGGCGGAGATGCCCACGAGGTCGTAGTCGCCGGTGGTGATGGCGGCGCAGATGTCGGCCAGACTGGTGCCCAGTTGCATGTCCATCAACTCGACTTGGCCGCAGAGGCTGGCGCGGGCGGCGCGGGCAAGGTCGGAGATGGCCAGGTTGCGAACCCTCCAGGGGTGATGAGCGACGAGACGGTGGCGGTCCGGCGCGGTGCCCGAGGGCGCCTGGTGCACGGTGACGCCGTTGGTGAGGGTGTCGCGGATCAGGTCGAGCATGGGCGGGGCCAAGGTGGCTGAGGCGATGGCCACCCGGCTTCCCAGCTGTTCCCACAGGCCCATGGCCGCACAGATCCGGCCGAAGGTGGTCGGGTCGTAGGCGTGCAGCTCGTCGAGCACGATGAGGGCGTTGGCCTGTTCGAGGAGGAAGCTGGAATAGCGGGGCCCGGCGATGGCCGCGCGCAGCAACTGGTGCGGGGTGGACACGCGCACCCGTTGGGCGAACAGGGTGCGCATCGCGTGGGCACGGTCGCGGGCCTGCACCGCCATCGTGTGCTTCGGGACAGCGCTAGCCTCCCGGGTGGGGGTGGTGTCCTCGGCGACGGCGTGGGTGAGCAGGGTCTGGACGGTGGTGGCGTGCAGCACCGCGATGTCGGGCTGGGCGGCTCCGGGCTCAGGCACCAGGTTGTGGAGGAAGCGCTTCCAGGCGGCGTCGATGGAGGCCCGATAGGGCAGCACCCATATCAGGCGGGGCTGGCCGCTCATGTCGTCGAGTTGGTGCGAGGCCCAGGCCAGGGCGGCTTCGGTCTTTCCGCTGCCGGTGGGAGCCCGTAGCACGAGGTGGCCCCGCGTGTCGGCGGCGGCCTTCTGGTGGGGGTAGGGCGTGGCCAGGGTGGTGAGGAAAGCCGGTGGGAGCGGCATGTGCGTCTGTAGTGGCACGTGGGCCGAGCCGGAATGGTCGGCCAGAGTGACCGCGCCTTGCAGCAGTACCGCGACCAGCCCTTCCTCGGGGGACACGGGGTCGCGCCAGGCGGCGTGGACCCGCGCGAAAGCATCCCGGGCCAGCTCCCACAGTTTGCGCCCGTCCCCGGCGGGTTCGACGCGGCCAAGGCGCGAGCTGAACCAGCTCGGCGGGGCTGGCCGGCTCGGGATCGAGAAGGCGCTGGAACGCGAGATCCCCGATCACGAGAGCACGGTCGGCGGCGAGGAGGCACGTCGCCGCGTGCGCCGGCTGCACGGCGAGCGGCTGGGCCGGTATACGACCGAACACCCCCCGGTTCAGGACGGGCAACGGACCTGATCGCCCCGGGCACGGGCGCTCACCAACCATTTCGAGGAAGCGGTCATGACGCAACACACACTCGAACCCATCGCGATCATCGGCATGTCCTGTCGAGCGGCCGGGATCGAGACGCTGGCCGACCTGTGGGAAGTCGTCGCGGGCGCCCAAAGGAGATTCACGGCCGTGCCGCCTGGCCGGTGGCACGGCATGGACCCGACGGGATGGCCGGACCCGCCACGGGCGTCGCTGATCGACCGCCCGGACAGGTTCGACGCCCGCTTCTTCGGTATCTCACCGCGGATGGCGGCCTGGATGGACCCGCAGCATCGGATGATGCTGGAACTGGCCTGGCACGCGGTGGAGAACGCCGCCATTGCCCCTGAGGCCCTGCGGGACGAACCGGTCGCCGTGTTCGCCGGCGCGTTCCTCACCGACTACCGGGAGCGGATGAGCGCGGTGGGCCGGTCGGACGCCGCCGCGTTCCCGGGAACGCTGGCGTCCTTCCTCGCCAACCGAGTCTCCTACCAGTTCGGGTGGACCGGCCCGAGTACGGTCGTTGACTCGGCCTGCTCATCCGGCCTGACCGCGCTGGGCCTGGCAGTGCAGGGAGTACCCGATGGCTCTCGTGGGTGCCACCAACCTGATCAGCTCCGGTCTCTACACGAACAACGCCCAGCGCAGCGGAGCGCTGTCCGCCTCCGGTGCCTCGGTGCCGTTCGCGCCCGGCAGGGACGGCTACCTCCGCGGCGAGGGTGGCGCGTGCGTGCTGCTGCGCCCGCTGGCCGACGCGCTCGCCGCCGGGGACCCGGTGCACGCGGTCATCCCGGCCGTGGGCAACGCGCACAACGGGCGAGGCGGCGGGCTCACCGGAACCGATGTCGGCTCACAGGCCCAGCTGCTGCACCGTACCGCAGCACGTGCCGGCTGCCGGGTTCGTGACCTGGGGTACCTGGAGGCCCACGGCACCGGAACGCCCCACGGCGACGCCGTGGAGGTCGATGCGCTCGTCCGTGCCCTGCACGCTCCGGCCGAACCACGCCGGTCTCCCACCGGGCCGAACGGCCGCGTCTGGGTCGGGTCGGTCAAGGCCAACATCGGGCACCTGGAGGGGGCAGCCGGACTCATCGGGCTGGTCAAGACCGTGCTCATGCTCCGGAAGGGACAGGTTCCCCGGGTTGCCGGGCTGGATGAGGTTGATCCGGCACTGCCCGTCGACGCCGCCGTACAGGCCATCGCCACTGAGGACGCACCGTGGCCGCCGGGCGAAACCCCGCGGCGTGCGGGGGTGAACTCCTTCGGTCTCGGCGGGGCGCTCTCCCACGTCATCGTCGAGGAGGCCCCGAGGTGCCCGCAGCGTCCCACGACCGCGCGTATGCCGTACCGATCTCGGCGGGCACCGAGTCCGCCCTCGCGGCGTTCGCCGACCGGCTCGGCCGGGAGATCGCCGTCCTGCCGCCGCCCACGCTGTCGGCGCTCGCCCGGAGCCTGCGGGGCGGCCGACCTGCTGGGCCGGTGCGGCGTGTCCTGGGCGCGCGGGACCTCGCGGAGCTACGCGAGGGCCTGCACGGGGTGGCGACGGCGGCCGAGGTCCGCACCGAGTTCGAACCACCCGAGGACGCCCGGACCGCCGTACTGGACGCCGCGGAGGCCCGCGTGGTGCGAGACTGGCTGGCACACGAGCCGGCCGACTGGGACACGCTGCGGGACGGGGAGCCACCGCGGCGCGCAGACCTGCCCGGCACTCCGTTCACCCGGCGCTCCTACTGGTTCGATCGGGATTTTCCGGACGCGGTGGAATCGTGGTCCGATGCCTTGCCCACGCTCAACGGCTAGTATTCCAATACCTCACGGATCGCGTGCAGGCAGCGGGAGGACGCTGACCGCATGGAGGTCCGTGATCCGAAGGAGTCGTTCTTGAGTTCACCTGTTTCTGGTGGCCTCGATCAGCATGTCATTTCCGAGTTCCGCGAGAATGGTGGAAAGGTAAGCGGTGCGCGCGCGGACGCGAACCTTATTCTCCTGACCACCACCCGGGCGGGGACCGGAACACCGCGCACTACGCCAGTCGAATGCGTCCCCGATGACGAATGGATCATCCTCGCCGCGTGCGATGTTTCCGGATCGGAGGACCCGCCGTGGTACCTGGATATCCAGGCGCATCCGCGGGTCACCGTAGAAACCGGCGACGATACCTATGCGGCTAGCGCGCTAATCGCCCGCGCGGGAGAGCGGGACTGGTTTTTCGCCCACGCCGCGCGCGTCCAACCCGGACTCGCGGATGCGCAGGAGGCAAGGCAGCGGGAGATTCCGATCGTCCGACTGTTCCGGGCGGGCACCGAACCGGATACGTCGCGGGCGTGGGCCATGGGTGAGGAGTTCGTCCGGCTCCACAACCAGTACCGCAGGGCGCTGGCGAGGATCCGCGAGGAACTCGATGACCACGACCCCGCGGGGGCCGGCCCCACTCTGGAACCGGGGCGGGACCTGCGTACGTACTGCCTGACCTTCTGCGCCGACTTGGAGGAGCATCACCAGGGTGAGGACAGCCGGCTCTTCCCGGACCTGGCGAACCGGTTCCCGGAACTCGCGGACATAGTGGCCAGGCTGCGCGAGGAGCACATTGTGGTGGCCCGACTCCTGCGGGGGATCGAGGAGTCGTTGACCGAACTCAGCACCGGTGACGCCGCCGGGGTGCGGCAGCGGTTCGAGGAACTTGCGGAGGAGCTGGAACGACACCTCGACTACGAGGAGGAGCAACTCGTTCCCGTGCTGAACTCACTGAGCTGAGTTCCCCTGCCGGACCGGAACGCCGCAGCACCCGCAGACGCCCGGGAAACGCGATCCCGGGCGTCTTGCGTCGGTGTGGTTCGCCGAGACCAGCACGCTCAGTGTGGTGACGCCGGCGTCGGCCCACGCCGCCATCCGTTCGGAGATCCGTTCCACCGGCCCCAGCAGCGCCGTGCGGTCGATGAACTCCAGGGGAACGCTGGCCGCGGCCCGCGCGCGGTCCCCGGATTCCAGGCATTGGCGGAACTCGGCGATCTCGCGCTCGAAGCCCATGTCCGCCGCCATCGCGCAGTAGAAGTTGTCCGAGCCGCCGATGCCGAGCAGGTGCGCGTAGTGCGCGCGGAGCTCGTCGGCCGCCGTGGCCACGTCCGCGGCCACGGCGGCCGCGACGTAGGGGATCACCTCGAAGCCGTCCATCGTCCGCCCGCCGCGTGCGCGTCCCGCCTCCAGTTCCTTCACCGACTCGGCGACCAGGTCCGGCGTTGTGAAGCCGCTGACCCATCCGTCCGCGATCTCCCCGGCCAGCCGGAGGTTGCGTGGCCCCAGCGCGCCCAGGTAGATCGGCAGGTCCGTGCTTGGACGCTCGGTAAACAGCTGCAGTGGCGCCTGCTCGTGTCCCCAGGCTGGCAGGGAGAAGTGTTCCCCGGCATACCGGACCGGTCCGCCCTCAAGGGCACGGCGGACGATGTCGACGTACTCTCGGGTGCGTGCCAACGGCTGGGCGAACCGCACCCCGTACCAGCCGTCCGACACGCGCGGATTGGACACCCCGAGCCCGAGGCGGAACCGTCCACCACTCACGGCGTCCAGCGTCGCCGCGGCCAAGGCCGCGGCGCCGGGCGGTCGGGCCGGGATCTGCATGACGCCGGAGGCCAAGCCGATGCGCGACGTCCGCCCGGCGACGGCCCCGAGGACACTCACCGCGTCCGAGCGGTATCCCTCGGAGGCGAGCACCAGGTCGTAGCCGAGCTGCTCGGCCGCGCAGGCGAGGTCGCCCACGCCCTGGTAGGTCATGTTCGCAGCGAGACGCATCAGTGGCACCTTTCCATCGGGTGACCCGCGGTCGCGGTCTGGTGCGCGGGGCAGGTGTGCGGCCGAGAGCACCGCGGGCGCTTCTCCTCGACGGGCATCACTGGTGCGCTCCGGACTGGATCGCCTCCAGGCCCTCGGCTACCGCGTCAGCCTCCGCACCCGGACCCCCCGCCGGGCCGGTAGCAAAGCGGTGACGGTGCTGTGCCCGCGCTGGACGTCGGGGTGTCGGCGGGCGACAGTGGCCAGGCCCTGGCCAGGCCCCACGTCGACGAGGTGTACCGGACCGTTCGTGGTGACCAGCCGGTCCAGTGCTGCCCAGAACAGCACTGGGGCCATCGGCTGACGCGCCCACATCGCGTCGTCCCGCACCGCCGCCGCGTCCAACGGGTGGGTGGTCGCCGACGACCACAGTGGAATGCGCGGGTCGCCGCGGGCACAGCTCTCGTAGGGAGACAAGCCCTCCAGCAGGGGCGCGAGAGCCGGGCTGTGGAACGCGGTGCGGGCGGCGACGGGCAGCACGGTGAAACCGGCGGCCCGCAGCTCCGCCTCGGCGGCCCGCAGTGGAGTATCGAGACCGGCGATGGCGGTCTGCCGTGGCGCGTTCACCGCCGCGATCGCGACCTCGGGATGCTTTCCCAGGATCGGGCGTATCTCCTGCACCCCGGCGGCCACGGTGAGCGTGCCTCCCCGTGGTCCGTCCGCGAGTCTCCGCACGCGGTCGCGCATGATGGCGACCGCGTCCTGCAGACTGAACACCTCGGCGAGCACCGCGGCGACGAGCTCCCCCACGCTGTGTCCCAGCAGGGCCGCCGGCCGCACACCGCGGTCGAGCACCAGCCGCGCCAGCGCGTAGTCCATGGTGAACAGCAGCGGCTGCGCCCGGGTGACGTCGCCGATCGGGACGCGTGGCCGCTCGGAGAGCCAGTCCGCGCGCAGCTCGGCGTCGTCGAAGAGGTCGAGGACGGTATCGACCGTCGCGGCGAATGAGGAGTCGTGGGCGTACAGGTCGGTGGCCATTCCCGGGTACTGTGCGCCCTGGCCGCGGGGGAGCGCGGCGAGGGCCGTGTCGAACTCGAGCCGTTGCCGCAGTGCCGGCCGGACGCCGCCCGCGTGAGGACACGGTCGGTGCGTGATGGGTGGCCCGGCGGGGTCGTACGGATCGCTCGGCGGTGCTGGCCCGCACGACCCCGCCGGCCGGTGTCAGCTCGCGGGCCGCAGCCGTACCCCGGGGAAGTCGACCGGAACGTCGAGCGCGATGTTGATGTAGTTGGTGAACAGGTTCAGGGCCACCTGGGCGATTACCTCGACGATGTGCTCGTCGTCCCAGCCCTGGTCGCGGACGGCCTGCACGTCCTGGGCGCTCACCTGCCCGCGGTGCTCCACGAGTTGCAGGGCGAAGCGGAGGAGCGCCGCGGTGCGGGGGTCCTCGGAGGTGCCGTCCTGCGCGGCCGTCAGGGCGTCCTGGCTGAGGCCGGCCTTGCGGCCCAGGGCGGTGTGCGCGGCCAGGCAGTACTCGCACGAGTTGCGGTTGGCGACGGCGACGGCGACCTGCTCGCCCAGCGCGGGACCGAGCGCCCCACCGGCGAAGGCCCCGAACGACGACCACATGCTGGTGAGCGCGGCGGGAGAGTTCGCGACGGCCCGAAACATCGCGGGGACGGTGCCGAACGTGGCGTGGATCTGGTCGAGCTGGTTCTTGACGCTGCCGGTGGCCGAGTCGTGCTCGACGAGGTGGACGGTGGGCATGGGGATACTCCTTCGGTCGTGACGGAATCGCCCCCTCGTGGGGGTCCCCGAGGGGGCGTACTCACAGACTGGCATCGGAGCGTGGATGAACGGCGTGAAATCGTCCGTGGTTCGTACCAGATCGTCTGGCATACTAGGCTCGTGGTTTCCATCGACCGGCTCTCGCCCCTCCTGGACCGGTTCCGGGTGCGCACGCGCGTCTTCCACACCGGGCCGCTGTGCGGCGTCACGACGTTCGCCGCGCAGCCGGGCCGAGGCTTCCTCCACGTGCTGCGGCGCGGGGAGATGGAGGTGACCCACCGTGGCGCGGGCGGGCGCCTGGAGCGCCGGGCGATCGATCGGCCGAGCCTGCTCTTCTACCCGAGGCCCCTGGAGCACTCCTTCCACAACGCGCCCACGGAGGACTCCGACTTCGCGTGCGCGACGCTCGACTTCGACGGCGGGGCCACGCACCCGCTCGTGCGCACCCTTCCGGCCGTGATCGTCCTGCCCGTGGCGGCGGTCGACAGTCTGGAGCCGTCGCTCGACCTGCTGTTCGCCGAGATCGACAACGTGCGCTGCGGCCGCCGGGTGCTGGCCGACCGGCTGTTCGAGGTGGTGCTCGTCCACCTCTTCCGGTGGCTGCTGGACCACACCGAGGAGCTCGCCATGCCCGCCGGTCTGCTGACGGGCCTCGCCGACGAGCGCCTCGCCCGCACCCTGGTGGCGGTCCACGAGACCCCCGGCGGGCCGTGGACGCTCGCCACGATGGCGCGGGAGGCGCACATGTCGCGCAGCGCGTTCGCCGCCCGGTTCAAGTCGGCCGTCGGGCAGTCGCCGGCCGAGTACGTGACGGGGTGGCGGCTCACCGTCGCCCAGGAGCGGCTGCGGGGCGGGGCCTCCGTCGCCCGGACGGCGACGGAGCTCGGCTACGCCAACCCGCCGGCTTTCTCCCGCGCGTTCGCCCGCGAGCTGGGGCAGTCGCCCCGCGCCTGGCTGGCCGGCACCCGCTGACCCTGTCCTGTCCCTCACCCGAGGTCTGCCGAGGAGCAACAACACCCATGACACGCGACGTGCTGGCGCTGCGACACGTGCCTTTTGAGGACCTCGGGCTCCTCGCGCCCCTGCTGGGCGCCCGAGACTACCGGACGTCGTACCTGGACGTCCCGATCGAGCCGATCACGCCGGAGGCAGCGCTACGGCCCGACCTCCTGGTCGTGCTCGGCGGCCCCGTCGGGGTGTACGAGGACGACGCCTACCCGTTCCTGCGCGCCGAGAAGGAGGCGGTCAGGGCGAGGGTGCGCGCGGGCCTGCCCACCCTCGGCGTGTGCCTGGGCGCACAGCTCGTGGCCACGGCCCTCGGGGCGGACGTCGTCGCCACCGGGCGCACGGAGATCGGCTACGCGCCGCTGACGCTGACGGACGAGGGGTGCCGCTCCGTGCTGGCGCCCCTGGACGGTGTCCCGGTGCTGCACTGGCACGGAGACGAGTTCGCCGTGCCCGAGGGAGCCGACCGTCTCGCGCACACGCCCGGGTTCCCGAACCAGGCGTTCGGCGCGGGGCCGCACGTGCTGGGGCTCCAGTTCCACCTGGAGGCCGACCACGCGCGGATCGAGCAGTGGCTGGTCGGGCACGCCCACGAGCTCGCGACCGCAGGCATCGATCCCGGCCGCGTCCGGGCGGACGCCGCCGCACACGGCCCCCGGCTCGCCGAGGCCGCGGTACGCGTGTTCGAGCGGTGGCTCGACGAGATCCCTCAGCCGTCCAGGTAGGACAGGACGACGCGGACCCGGCGGGCCTCCCGGTCGGTCGACGGCAGGTCGAGCTCGCTCACGACCGCGTTGATGTGCTTACTGACGGCCTTCCCCATCACGGTGAACCTCGGCGGCAGCCGCACGTCGACCACCGCCACCTCCGGACGGCGGCGCAGCAGTGCCTCACGCAGCTCTGGGCCACCGCCCACACCCCCTGCGCGCACACCAGCCAGCTCCTCGACCACCCGGCTGTTGACGACGAGCTCCTCACCGACGGCCGCCAGCGCGGAAGCGAGGACGACTGCTCACGGAGGCGGCCCACAGCAGGACGGCGGCAAGCGCCACTGGCAGACCTGATCGCGATCATCCTCGGCGAGGCCCCACGACTGTTCACCGTCCTCGCCCCCTCGCCACGACCACCGCTCAGCGAGTCCTGGCCTGGTCCCGCTAGCGACGCCCCCAACGTTGACCGTAACCCGGGAGGCGCCGCAGCGCAGCGGGGTGCCCTCTATCAGCCACAGGCTCTCCTGCCGTGTCGATACCGGCCGGGCCAGCCAGGTGGAGGCGGCGAGCAGGGCCGGGGCGGCATCGCGTAGGTGGCGGGTGTACTCGGACTGGCCGGGCAGGCGGGGGAACAGGTGGCCGATCCGGGCAGGTGCGGTGCGCATCCAGCGGCGCTCGAAGCCGCAGCGCAGCAGGATTTGGGCGATGGCCACGCTGACCAGTTCGGCGTCGGCGAGCAGCCGGGCGGGGCCGCGTTTTCCCGGACTGCGGCCCGAGGGGCAGGACGTGGTCGTCCAGATGGACATAGAGTGCGATCAGAAGGGCGTCCAGGTTCGTGTTCACAGCTTGAGCATGGGCGCCCTTCGCCATGTCCGCAGCCGGTTCGGGAAACTCCCATCAACGATCTAGGCCCTGGCCGCCGGGGCCGAATCTGGGCAGTTTGCCCTCGCCAGCGACTCCTCCTGGGATGCCAGCGATGCGCTGATCCGCTTTAAGGAGACCATTGATCCTGTCGAGATCACTTTCCAGCCCGAAACCTGGCTTGTACGTGCCGGTTCCACTCAAAAGCTCCTCGACCGTCGCCAGCCCGGCGAGCGGAACGGTGACGAGCACGGTGGGCACCCAGGAGAGCCGCAAGAGGAGACCGGCGGGAAAGGAGCAACGGGCCAGCAGACCACCACATCCGGCAACGACGACAGCTACAGCCGCTTCAATCAAGACAACGGCAGCCAGCCTGGTGAAGGTAGGGACGATCTTTCGAGGGTCACAGTCGCCGCGCGAGGGAGCCCCGGTGACCAGAGGCGCGAGGTCGTCAAGTCCGCCGTGCTGCCGTTAATGCGTCACGCCGAGGTCTCCGTGGACATCCGGGTCACCGCCGAAGGTGGCCCTCAAGGCGTACCCCGCCAAACCCTCGACCCCACCGTCAAAGAAGCGCTCCGCCAACTCGGCCTCCATGATGGCGAGATCGACGAACACGGTTCCTGAATCGGAGGCGAGACCCGACCGCCCACCAGTGCTTCACCACGTGAGAGCGAGGGCTAAAACTCACTGACCATCGACAACGTATCGAGCGGATCGGAGGTGGCGCGAAGCCAACCATGGCGATCCAAACCGTCCATGCGGCTGATCCGGCCTACGGTGTGTCGGCAACGCGTGAACACTGGCTCTGGCACGGATTCGGTGAAGCTCTGCCTCCACGATCAGGCTGTGAGGAGCTATGCGTTTGCGTAGCAGGCCGGGGTTGGCGTGCCCGTACATCTGAGCCTATTGCGCCGGAAGCTGTGCGGCACCACGACGACACCTCAGTCGCGCACCAGGACGCGGCCGAAGGAGTCGAGTTCTCCGATCTGCTTGCCCCGGGCCGCCTTCGTCCATTCTCCCAACCGGTGGCCCTGCCGCTCGACCATCATCCGAGCGAAGCCCTGAACGCGCTCGCTGAGCCGGGCCAGTTCGGGGCAGACACCTAGCACCGCCTTGAGTTGGAGTTGCTGCTCGCGTTCGAGGTGGCCAGGGTGGGTGAAGATCCAAGCGGTGACCTGGCAGACGGAGGACGGAGGGGCCGGTGCCGAGGGTGAGGCGGCATGGGAGCGCCAGGGACGAATGTGCTCGTGCACGCTCGCATAGCTCCCGTTGGAGCCCTGCTGGTGGAGTTCGCCCCAGAGCACGGCAGCGTTGGTGCACCAGCGGGCAGGCTCGCCGCAGGACGCAACTGCGTTGTATAGCCCATCCGGATATTTCGCAGCTCTGCTTCTAGAGTTTCTGCAATATAGCGCTTATCCGCTATAGAATGCAGCCATGCACCGCTCGCCGGCCATCGCGTCCCTAGCGGACCTGGCCGAAGAACAGTGGGGACTCTTCACCCGGCGCCAGGCCGAGTCCACCGGGATGGCCTGGAGCACCCTGTCACGCATGGCCACCGACGAGGCCACCGTCCAACGCGTCGCCCACGGCGTGTACCGCCTGCGCGGCGCCCCGCCCACAGACCACCTCGACCTGCGCGCCGCCTGGCTGCAACTCGCACCGGCCATTCCCGCCTGGGAACGCACCGCCGATACTGGCGTGGTCTCCCACCGTTCAGCGGCTTCCCTCTACGAGCTGGGACATCTCCCCGCCGACGTCCACCAGTTCGTTCTGCCGACCCGACGCCAGACTCGGCGCCCCGACGTCCGCCTGCACCGCGCCCGCCTGTCCGAAGACGAACACACTGTTCTACGGGGCCTGCCGGTCACTCGACCCGCCCGCACCGCCGCCGACCTGCTCACAGACAATGAGGATCCCGGCGCCGTCGGACACGTCCTCGCCGACGCACTCAGAGCCGGCCACGAACACCCGACTACCGCTGCCCAGGCTCTGGCTCTGCGCGCCGCGCGCTTCGGACTGCGCCGCGGCGACGGCGCCGGACTGCTGCGCTGGCTCCTCGACCTCGCCGGCGCCCCGGAACGGCGCTACTGGCTCGACGCAACGCCCGATCAGGAAGGCAGCCCACCGCCGCCATGACCCTCCCCTACACCACCCCGGCCGCGTTCCGCCGCGCTTTGACCGAACGCCTGCGCGCAGCAGCCGACCCCAACGGCCCGTGGCCGCTGGCCGAACTCCAGCGCCAATTCGCCTACGACCGGCTGCTCGCGCGGCTTTACCACCTCGACAGCGGATGGATCGTCAAAGGCGCCACCGCGCTCCTCGCCCGCGAACTCGCGGTCCGCCGCACCGTGGACATCGACGTCTACCGGCCCAGCGACCGCGGCCAGGCAGAACACGACCTCCGGCGAGCCGCCGCCCTCGATCTCGGAGACTGGTTCACGTTCGAAACCGGCCGCGCGAGCCCGGTCTCCGACGGCGCCAACGGCGTTCGTATACCGACGACGGCCCGTATCGGAACCACCGAATGGGTGCGCTTCCACGTCGACGTGGTCGCCGAGGACATCCGCATGACCGGCTCCCCGGATGAGGTCCCACCACTGCCCGCGGTCGCGATCCCCGGCTTGGACCGCCCCGGCTACCGTGTCTACCCGCTTGCGGACCACATCGCCGACAAGACCTGCGCCATCCTCGAACGGCACGGGTCGGAACAGCGCCCCTCCACCCGCTTCAAAGACCTCGTCGACATGCTCTCCGTCATCGGCAGCCAATACGTCGCCGCCGACATCCAACTCGACGCGCTGCGATCCGAGGCTCAGCGCCGGCGCCTCACGCTCCCGTCCGGGTTCACGGTGCCCGACCGCCAACTGTGGCAACGCGGCTTCGCCGCCGAAGCCCGCCGCGCCGTGGCGCCCTTGCCGACAACCACCCTCGACGGGGCCCTCGCAATCGCAGCGCCCTTCCTCGACCCGCTGCTGGACGGGACCGCCGCTGGGACCTGGAATCCGCACATGGCCTCATGGGAACCTTCGGCATAAAAGGCCCGGAGATTCAACAAAGCTGATGTTCTGCGCTACAGCCCTCTCAATGATCGGGGCGGGCGAAGAGCGTGTCCACATCCTCCAAGAGGTCCGACAGTCGCGCCTTCATCCCGGGCAGGCCCGCCGGGTCCGTAGGACGTGCGCGGTGTTGTGAAACTGCTCCGGGAACTGTTCATACACCTCATCGGCGTTTTCAAGCGGCTCGTCGGATCGCACCGGACCGCCGGTGTCGAGCCTGCGTCGCGGTGGTGTTACCAGCCGATCGGCCATCGCGGTGAAGTCCAGCAACCGCGCCCCCATCGGCGGCGAGAGGAACCGCACCGTGCGAAAGCTCGCCACCCGTCAGGAGCACTTCGAGGACACCCGCGGTCGGACCGATCTCGTTCGCGGGAACCGCGGTGAACGCTTGGGCGGCCTGGGCGTCTCGCCCACGGGGAGTGGCGCTGACGACCCCGGTGTGCAGCTCGGCCAGTGTCTCTACGGCGTCACCGAGTCGGGAGGCCGCCCGAGTGAGCTGCCGTACCGCCCCCATTACCTTTTAGAGCAGTCCCGCAATGGGACTCCCGGCCTCTGGTCCCGGTATGACTGTGTCCCCCTGTCACCGATGATCCGGGGGGTGGTGTCACCGGGCACCAGAGGCGCCGCACGACCGC